>JAEYXI010000157.1 GCA_023428515.1 Pseudomonadota bacterium
GACGCTCGCCTTCTGGGTCGCCCAGCAGGTGCTCGACGGCCGCACCGACGTGCCGCACGACCTTCTCGTGCCGTATCTCGCCTTCACCCAGGACGACTTCGAGGCGGCCCTGCCGAACATCGAGGTCGGCGGCGTCGCCAGCGCCGAATACGCTCAGGAGGACGCGGTCAAGGCGATCGAGGCCAACATCAAGAAATGATGGTGCCTCGCGTGACCGTCGCGGGTGCCGGACACTGATGTCCGATACCCGCGCCAACATCGTGAAGCTGGACGGCGTCGAAAAACATTTCGGCGCCGTCCGTGCTCTCGACGGTGTCGACCTCAGCGTCGACGCCGGCGAATGCATCGGGCTTGTCGGCCACAATGGGGCCGGCAAGTCGACGCTGATGCACACGCTCGCCGGCACGCTGGCGCCCGATCGCGGGCGGATCGCCGTGCGCGGCGCCGTGGAAGAGAATTATTCCGTGGTGCGCGCCCAGCGGCTGGGCATACGCTGCGTGTTCCAGGAACTGTCGCTCTGCCCCAATCTCAGTGTGGCCGAGAACACGCGCGTCAACCATCCTTCGCTCAAGGGATTCGGCTGGCGCAAAAGGTCGGCTGGGCTGATCGCCGCCAAGCTCGACGAGATATTTCCCGGCCACGGCATCGATGCGTCGGACATCGTCAGCGACCTTTCCATCGGCAAGCGCCAGATGGTCGAGGTGGCCAGGGCCTTCACGGTGACCGAGGATCCGCTGGACCTCGTCATCCTCGACGAGCCGACCTCGTCGCTCGACGCGCATACGGCAGGCCAGTTGCTTGCCTTCGTCCGGCGTTTCGTTGCGGGCGGCAAGAATTGCATCCTGATCTCGCACCTGCTCGGCGAAATCCTCGAGAATGCCGACCGCATCGTCGTCATGCGCGACGGCAAGGTGGTGGCGACCGACGCGGCGTCTGCCTTCGACCGAGAAAGGCTGGTCGCCACAATGGGCGGCGCGGAGCACCATGAGAAGGCCGTCGCCGCTGCCGAAACCGAGGTCAAGACGAGGGGCGCATTGCGCGTAAAGGCCCGTCCGGCACGCCAGGGCGACGATCGCGAACTGGTGGCGCATGAGGGAGAGATCATCGGTCTTGCCGGTCTTGCGGGGCATGGCCAGACGGATTTGCTGCTGGCGATCTTCGATGCGGCACGCAAGCGCAAACCCGGCGTCGAGGTGACGGCCCCGGTTGCGCTGGTCGCGGGCGACCGCCAGACCGATGGCATTTTCCAGCAATGGTCGATCTCGAAGAACATCGGCATCCGCTCGCTGGCAAAGCTTCGCAACGGTCTGCTGATCTCGTCGCGCCGCGAAGCCGAGCTCGCCGAAACCTGGAAAAAGAAGATCGGCATCCGCACGCCCGACATGGACAACAACATCCTGTCGCTCTCGGGCGGCAACCAGCAGAAGGCGCTGTTCGCGCGGGCGCTCGGTTCCGATGCCGGGATCGTCCTGATGGACGACCCTATGCGCGGCGTCGACATCGGCACCAAGCTCGAAGTCTACGACCTGATCCGCGAGGAAGCGAAGAAGGGCCGCACCTTCCTCTGGTACACGACCGAGACCGACGAGCTCGACCATTGCGACCACGTCTATGTGTTCCGGGGCGGACGCATTGTCGCCGACCTGAAGCGCGGTGAACTCACGGAAGAAAAAGTGATCCAGTCTTCCTTCAGCGAGGCGTCATGACGACGACCGCCATCGAACGGCCGGCGGCGCGTCCGGGGTCCGCCTCCCGCGCCCGGATGCTGCGCGCCATGCTGCCCGCGCTGTCGCTGTCGCTTGTGGTCATCGCGATCGCCTGGCTCAACCCGCGCGCCATCAGCTATTTCGGCTTCAGCCTGATGCTGAACCTGGCGATCCCGATCGCGCTAGCAACGATCGCGCAGATGTTCGTCATCGCGAGCAACGAGCTCGACCTGTCGATCGGCACTTTCGTCGGTTTCGTCGGCTGCGTCACCGCGACCTGGCTGCGCGACGCGCCTCTCGTCGGCGTGCTCATCCTTCTCGGCTCGATTGGCGTCTACGCGCTGCTCGGCGCGCTGATCCATCTGCGCAACCTGCCGTCCATCGTGGTCACGCTCGGTATGAGCTTCGTCTGGCAGGGCCTTGCCATCCTCACCCTGCCGACACCCGGCGGCAAGGCGCCGGACTGGCTGTCGGCGATCGTTGGCTTCAAGCCGCCATGGGTGCCGTTCCCGATCGTTGCTGCGGTCGTCATCGCGCTGGTCGTGCATTTCGGCCTGATGCGGACGTCCTACGGCGCCATCCTCAGAGGCTCCGGCGGCAATCCTGTCGCGCTCGGGCGCGCCGGCTGGTCGATCCTCAGGGTCAAGGTGACGCTCTTCGCGCTGGCCGGCCTGTTCGGCGTGCTTTCCGGCATGACGCTGGTCGGCATAACCACTGCCGGCGATGCCAATATCGGCAATGGCTACACGCTGCTCGCCATTGCCGGCGTCATCCTCGGCGGCGGCGAGTTCGTCGGCGGCCGCGTCTCGCCGATCGGCGCCGTGCTGGGTGCGCTGACCCTGGCGCTTGCCGCCTCGCCGCTGCTCACCTTCATGAAGATCCCGCCCGATTGGCAGGTCGCCGCCAACGGCATCATCCTGATCGTCGTGCTGGCCGCCCGCGTCCTGATCAGCCGGAGGGAGCGCTGATGGGCCAGGTTCGCGCGCTCTTCTCCACGCCGTGGATATGGTCCTTTGTCGGTGCCTTCGTGGTCTGGCTGGCGACCGTCACCTTCACCGGCGGCGTCGGCGGCGGCGGCATGTTGACCGCAGCCCTTTCGCTCGCCGTCTTCATGGTCATCGTCGGCGTCGGCCAGATGTTCGTCATCACGCTGGGGCCCGGCAATGTCGACCTGTCGCTGCCGGCCAATATCGGGCTCGCCAGCGCGGTGGCGATGACGGTGATGGGCGGCCAGGATTCGCGGATCGCGCTCGGGCTTCTCGCCGCGCTGGCTTCTGGCGCGGCGGTCGGCGCGGCCAACTACCTGCTGATCTGGGCGCTGCGCATCCCGCCGATCATCGCCACGCTCTCGGCGAGCTTCATCATCCATTCGATCGACATCGCCTTCGGCCGCGGGCTGCAGATCAAGCCGCCGCCGGGCTTTGCCGACTTCACCAACGTTCAGGTCCTTGGCATTCCGGTGATGGCGATCCTGACAGTGCTCTTCACGATCGGCGCGGGGATCGCGCTGAACCGGATGATCTACGGCCGCTCGGTACTCGCCATCGGCCAGAACATCCGCGCCGCATGGCTCGCCGGCGTCAATGTCGGCTGGATACGCTTCCTGACCTATACGCTGTGCGGCACGCTCGGCGGCCTCAACGGCGCGCTGCTCGCCGGCTATTTCCGTGGTGCCAATGTCGACATTGGCAACGAATATCTGCTGTCGTCGATCGCGGTCGTGGTCATCGGCGGCACGTCGGTGGCAGGCGGCAAGGCCAATGTGCCGGGCATATGGGGCGCGTCGCTCTTCCTCGTGCTTCTGCTCACCATGCTGAACACCTTCGGCGTCAGCGCCGGCGTGCGCCTGCTGCTCACCGGCCTGATCATCGTCGGCGTCATCAC
>JAEYXI010000262.1 GCA_023428515.1 Pseudomonadota bacterium
ATTCCGGCGCCGTGGTCGCCAATGCCGTCGATGCCATGGGCAAGATCGAGCAGTCGTCCAACCAGATCTCGTCGATCATCGGCGTGATCGACGACATCGCCTTCCAGACCAACCTGCTGGCGCTCAATGCAGGCGTCGAAGCGGCACGCGCAGGCGAGGCTGGCAAGGGCTTCGCCGTCGTCGCCCAGGAAGTCCGCGAACTGGCGCAGCGTTCGGCAACGGCCGCCAAGCAGATCAAGGACCTGATCCGCAACTCGTCCGCCGAAGTCGGCAACGGGGTGAAGCTGGTGAGCGACACCGGCGAGGCGCTGAAGACGATCGAGGGCTATATCGTCACGATCAACCAGCACATGGACGCAATCGCCACCTCGGCGCGCGAACAGTCGGTCGGCCTCTCGGAAGTCAACACCGCCGTCAACCAGATGGACCAGGTGACCCAGCAGAACGCCGCCATGGTCGAGGAGGCCAGCGCGGCCGGTTCGACGCTTGCCAACGAGGCGGGTCGCCTGCGTACCCTGATCGGCCAGTTCCAGGTGGGCGCTCCGGCCGCCTACCAGCCGGCCCCGCAGCGGACTGCCTCCGTCGCCAGGGCGGGATCGAGCTCTGCCCCCGTCGCCTCACCGGCGCGCAAAATGATGGGCAAGATCGCCAGTGCGTTCTCATCCAAGGGGTCCGCGGCCGTTGCAGTGAGCCACGACAGCTGGGAAGAGTTCTGAGATCTCCTCCCCTCTGACGCTAAAAGGGCGCGCGGCGAAAGCCGGGCGCCCTTTTTCTTTTGCGCTATCGCCGGATCAAGCCGTGCAGGCAGCGCCGGCGTTCGCGGCGAAGGCGGGATGGCGGGCGAGCCGCCCGTCGAAATCGCGGGCGATATCGGCAACCGTCACCTCAGCGAACCTTTCGACCAGCAGCCTTTGCGCCCGGGCGAAAGCGTCCGCCAGCGCAGCATTCACCGACTGCTCCACCAGGCACTGGGGGCTGTCGGCAGCGGGCCCGAGCGCGAAGAACGGCGGCTCGCCAACCGCCTTGTAAACATCGAGGAGCGTCATTTCCGACAAAGGACGCGCCAGAGACCACCCGCCTCCATGACCCTTTTCCGAGCGGACATATCCCTTTTCCCGCAGGCCGGCCATGGTGCGGCGGATCACCACCGGATTGGTGTTCAGCATAGCCGCGATGGCTTCCGACGTCGCCGCGTGCTCGTGCCGGTCCATGTGGATCAGCACGTGCAGCATGCGGGAAAGACGGCTGTCATGTCTCATCTAACTCTTCCAAACTGGGATCCACGCTTCAGCGTAACGCATGGAACATTATGCAACAAGTCAAGTTACAAGTGCCTTGACCAAGTCGAAGTCATGTAACTTAATATGTGGCGGGATTTCTCGAAGGAGCGCATGAATGACTTACGACGCCATCATCATCGGCGGCAGCTATGCCGGTCTTTCCGCCGCCCTCCCCCTCGCCCGGGCGCGCAGGCGAATCCTGGTTGTCGATGAAGGCCTGCGACGAAACCGCTTCGCGACCTCGTCCCACGGATTTCTCGGGCGGGACGGCAGCGCGCCGGAAGCCATTGCGAGCGAAGCGCGCGCGCAGTTGCTGCGATATCCGACCGTGGAATGGCTCGAGGCGCGCGTAGAGAAAGCGGAAGGCAAGCAAGGGAATTTCCTGGTTCAGGTCGCGGACGGAAGGACGCTGCGCGCGCGCAGGCTCGTCCTCGCGATCGGCGTCGCCGACGAACTGCCGGAGATCCCCGGCCTTGCCGAACGATGGGGCCGAAGCGTCTTCCACTGCCCCTATTGCCATGGCTACGAACTCGACGAGGGCCGGATCGGCGTGATCGCAACCTCGGCAAGCTCCATGCATCATGCGCTGATGCTGCCGGACTGGGGGCCGACGACCTTCATCCTGAACGGAGACTGCACTCCCGATGACGACGAACATGCGAGGCTCCGGGAAAGGAAGGTAACGGTCGAGAACGCCGTGATCGAGAAAATCAGCGGCCATGCGGACGTTACCTTGCGGGACGGGAGGACTATCGGCTTTGCAGGTCTTTTCGTCCTTCCCAAACCACGGATATCGAGCCCGATCGCGGTGCAGATCGGATGCGAACTGGACGAGGAAAGCTACTACCCGGTGATCAAGACGAGCGGCACCCAGGAAACGAGCGTATCAGGGGTTTTTGCCTGCGGCGACGCGGCAAGAGCCGCCGGTTCGGTGCCCGTGGCCGTCGGCGACGGCAATGTCGCCGGTGCGGCGGCCCACCAGTCGCTGATCTTCAGAGAAGATTGAAGGCGTTCGCCTGCCATCCGGAGTGTTCGCGCGGATACTCCAAGGTCCCAAGCCGTCGCGGCTGCGGCGTCCGGCATGACCTGAACAGCTTAATTCAATGTTGAACTTTTCCCCGAATAGTGCCGCATCACCTTAGACGTTCGGACAGGGGAGGATTACATGACCGACACGAGTATAAGGCGCCCGCTATGGGTAAAGATGACGGCCTACGGCTTCGCGGCGGTGTTGTTCTCCAGCGCCACCATCGGCGGCAGCGCCTGGTACAGCAAGACGGCTGCCACCCAAGACACCCTGCACCGGGAAGTCACGAGTGACCGGGCGCTGATCGATACGGACATGGCGGCCCAGCGCAAGGCCACCTCCGCGGTTGCTCTGGCGCTTGCCGGGGAACCCGAGACCGCCGACCTGATCGAGCAGAATGCGCGCGACCAGATCATCTCCCGTTTTTCGGCCGCCATGCCTGCCTTGATCAGCCAAGGCGGTATTCAGCTGATCACGTTCATCAACGCCAACGGCGAAGCGGTTGCCCGCATCCATACCCCGGACAAGTTCGGCGACGACATGAAGGGGCGGCGCAAGACCGTGGTTGCAGCGCTTTCCACCGGCACGCTTGTAGCCGGCACGGAACCCGGCCGCAGCGCGGTCAGCATGTTCGCTTCCGCACCTGTGATCAAGGACGGCAAGACCATCGGTGCGGTCGATGCCGGCACCGCCCTGACCAACGACTATTTCAAGCCGCTCGCGCAGCGAATGGGCGGCGAGATCGGCGTGCACATCATGGTCGAAGGAAAGCTCGAGAAGCAAGCTTCGACATCGGATGTCGCCTACCTCAAGGAAGACCAGCTCAAGGCCGCTTTCGACGGCAAGCCCGTGCGGGAGGAAATCTCCGCCGGCGGCCGCACTTTCGTGGTCGAGGCCTCGCGCTTCACCAACTTCTCCGGTGAGAAGATCGGGGTTCTCGAAGTCGCGTCCGACGTCACGTCGGTCATCGAGGAAGCCCGTTCGGCCCTCTGGACCATCGCGGTCGGGACGATCGTCGTCTCTCTGCTGTCGCTCCTTGGTTTCCTGATCTTCGCGCGCTCGATTGCCGGTGCGCTGGGCGGCATCACCCGCACGATGGGAAGCCTGGCGGCCGGAGACCTGCGGGCCGAGGTCAAGGGCGAGGACCGGCCGGACGAGATCGGCGCGATGGCCCGCGCCGTCCAGGTCTTCAAGGACAATGCGATCCGCGCCCGCGAACTGGAGAACGAAGCCGCTGCGCAGCGAAGCCAGTCCGAGGAGCAGCGGCAGATCGCGGCCGAAAGGGAACGTCTGCGTACGGAAGCCATGACGCAGGCAACCAACGGCCTTGCAGAGGGACTGAGGCACCTTTCTGCCGGCGACCTCAGCTTCCACCTCACCCAGCCGTTCGCCGACGACTTCGAAGGACTGAGGACCGACTTCAACCAGACCGTCGACCAGCTCCGCCAGACACTGGCGGCCGTCGCCTCCGCCTCCGGCGCCATCGACAGCGGCGCGCGCGAAGTCAGCCACAGCGCGGACGACCTTTCAAAGCGCACCGAACAGCAGGCGGCCTCGCTGGAAGAAACCGCGGCCGCGCTAGACCAGATCACGGCGAACGTCTCCAATTCGTCCAAGCGCGCCGAAGAAGCCCGCTCGGTGGCGATCCAGGCGAATGAAGGTGCCCGCAGTTCCGGGGTCGTCGTTGCCAACGCGGTGGAGGCGATGAGCCGGATCGAGCAATCCTCAAACCAGATTTCCAACATCATCGGCGTGATCGACGACATCGCCTTCCAGACCAATCTCCTCGCGCTCAACGCGGGCGTCGAGGCGGCGCGCGCCGGTGAAGCCGGCAAAGGTTTCGCCGTGGTCGCCCAGGAAGTCCGGGAGCTCGCGCAGCGTTCGGCGACGGCCGCCAAGGAAATCAAGGATCTCATCCGCAACTCCTCTACCGAGGTGGAGAGCGGCGTAACGCTTGTCAGCCAGACCGGCGAGGCGTTGAAGAGCATCGAGAACTACATCGTCACGATCAACCAGCATATGGACGCGATCGCGACCTCCGCCCGCGAACAGTCCGTCGGGCTTGCGGAGGTCAACACCGCCGTCAACCAGATGGACCAGGTGACGCAACAGAATGCGGCCATGGTGGAGGAAGCCAATGCAGCCGGCGCGACCCTTGCCAACGAGGCAAGCCGCCTGCGCGAGCTCATTTCCCAGTTCCAGCTGGGCGACACCACGGCACCGCGGGCCAACCCCGCCACGACGCGGCCTGCACCGCACGCCTCGCCGGCCCGTGCCATGGTCAACAAGATCACCCGGGCATTCAAGGGCTCCGGCAACGCCGCGGTCGCGGCAGACAACAACAGCTGGGAAGAGTTCTGATCCCGGTACCGGCAACAAAAAAAGGCGGGGCGACCCGCCTTTTTTCTTGCCCGCAGTTCAAGCCTCACGTGCCTCCACCATCGCCGTCAGGGTCGAAAGCCGGTCGGCGTCCCGGGGTAGCTTGTCCCGTCGCAGGCGGGCAATACGCGGGAAGCGCATCGCCACGCCGGATTTATGGCGCGTCGAACGATTGATGCCTTCGAACGCCACTTCCAGCACGAAGCCGAAGTCAGGCTCGGCCCGCACCGCCCGCACCGGTCCGAAACGTTCGACGGTATTGTCGCGGACGAACTTGTCGAGGATTTCGAGTTCCGCATCGGTGAAGCCGAAATAGGCCTTTCCCACCGGGACCAGCTGGTCGCCATCCGGCGTGTCCGCCCATACGCCGAAGGTGAAATCGGAATAGTAGCTGGAGCGCTTGCCATGGCCGCGCTGGGCGTAGAGCATCACCGCGTCGATATTGTAGGGGTCGCGCTTCCACTTGAACCAGGGCCCCTTCAGCCGGCCTGCCTGGTAGGAGCTGTCCTTTCTCTTGATCATCACGCCCTCGATGACAGGATCGGGCGGCGCGATGCGGAGCCGGTCGAGCTCCTGCCACTCGGAAAAGGCCACGAGGTCGGAGAGATCGAAACGGTCGTGGGGGGCCCGCGCGATCACTTCGGCAAGGCGCTCCCGACGCTCCAGGAAGGTCCTGGCGCGGACATCCGCATCGGCGTCGAAAAGCAGGTCGTAGGCGCGCACGAACGCGGGGTAATCCTCCTGCATCCGGGCTGTCACCGCCTTGCGGTTCAGCCGCTGCTGCAGGTCGGAAAAGCTTCGGGTCGGGCTATTGGATCGCATGGTGCCGCCGACCAGCAGCTCGCCGTCGATCACGCCTTCGAAATTGATGGCATCCACCACGTCCGGGAAGGCCCCGGTGATATCGTCGCCGGATCGCGAATAGAGCTTCCTCGTGCCGCCGTAGCTCGACATCTGCACCCGAATGCCATCCCATTTCCATTCGGCGGCATAGTCCAGCGGATCCAGCTTTTCGAGATCGTTTTCCTCGACCGGGTTGGCGAGCATGACAGAGTGGAAGATTGCCGGTGTCGCAAGCACGGGCCTTTCCGCGCGCCCCTCCAGCCAGGCGAAAAGTGGTTCGTAGGGCGGTGCGAGGCCATGCCAGAGCGTCTCGATCTCTGTCACGTCCCGCCTGTTTTCTCCCGGTCCGCTCATGTCGGACAGTGCCTGCTTGGCAAGCCGGGCCGAAACGCCGATGCGCAACGCGCCGGTTGCCAGCTTGAGGAAGGCGAAGCGACTGGACGTATCCAGCCTGTCGAGAAGGTCACGGACGACGGACCGCACCTCGGTTCGGCCGAGCGAATTCATGAGGACGACCACTTCGCCCAACCGCGGCTGAGGCCCGTCGCCGATGGCGTCCTTGCGCCCGCCGTCCCAGACGAGCGAGATGGTTTCGGCAAGATCCCCGACATAATCGTGGGAATACTGAAAAAGGACCGGGTCCATGCGTTCCAACACCAAGTCGCGCAGAAGCGCCGGCTTGACGCTCTTGAGGTCGAGGGCGCCGGCAAGGGCTGCGAGCCCGTAGCCGCGATCCGGATCCGGCGTGTCACGGAAATAGTCGGCGAGCAGCTTAAGCTTGCCGTTGCGGGACGGCGTGAGCACCAGCCGGTCGAGGAGAGTGGCGAAGGCTTTCATCAATCCCCCTCGTCCTCATAGCCGACGAGATGCAGCGGACGCGCCGGGATGTTCTTCAACTCGCACCAGCGGACAAGCGCCTCCTCGCGTCCATGGGTGACCCATACCTCCGCCGGAGCGATCTCCTCGATCGTCGACAGCAGTTCGGGCCAGTCGCAGTGGTCGGAAATGACGAGCGGCAGTTCCACCCCGCCCTGCTTTGCCCGCTGGCGGACCATCATCCAGCCGGAAGCAAAGGCGATGAGCGGGTCGTTGAAGCGGCGGGCCCAGCGGTCCTGGAA
>JAEYXI010000275.1 GCA_023428515.1 Pseudomonadota bacterium
GTTGGCGCCCGGCCGGCAAGCCTATAAAGAGGCTTCGGCTGCGGGCGTGGCGGAATTGGTAGACGCAGCGGACTCAAAATCCGCCGTCCTCACGGATATGTCGGTTCGAGTCCGACCGCCCGCACCAGACGTTCCTGCCCCTCCTGCCACCCCATCGCGCGGTTTGCCTTCACCCGGCCTTTCCGCCCTTGCCCGTCCCGGCGCGATCTGCGTCGATCCGACGCGCCTAGCGGCTAAAACCTTTCGCTGCTGTCACTTAGGCGACCGCCTTCCGATCGCCCACTCTGGCCCGTCCCCTGTCGGCCGAGCTCCGGCATTGACGAAGCGCCCGTCGATTGTCGTAAGGTACGTTATTCCCTATTGGAAATAAGAGGGGCACGCGCCCCCATCTCGCGCTTCCACCCAAGGTCATCCTTTCGATTGCGGGTTCAAGGGCATTACGCCCATCGTTATTCCCAATTGGATATTGGATCGCAGGGGGCTTCAGGCCGGGACTGAAACCGATTTGTCAGGCGGATTGAATACAGGGCGGGGCTTTGAAATGTCTGAACTGAAAGACTTCGACGCGGTCGCGGGAACCACCCGGACGCGGCCGATCGCACGCAAGCTGGCTGGCCGTCGTCACGGCCTCGGGAGTGTCATCGGGACGGCGCGCCGCCACGATGGGGGCGTCGAGGCGGTCGGCCTCAAGGCTCTGCCCGGCGCGGTCGCGGTGCTGCTCGCCCTGGCCCCGCCCGCGCTGGGCGCCGAGCCGACGACGAGCTTTTCCGTCAGCGGGCAGGTGACCAACCCGCAAAGCTTCGACCGCGCCGACCTCCAGGCCATGCCGGCGACCACCCAGAGCGTGACCTACGTTTCCGGCAGCGGCACCTTTTCAGGCACCTTCACCGGCGTGCCCATGTGGACGCTGCTCAACACCGAGACCGGCATCACGACCGCCCCCGCCCTCCATAACGATGTGCTGCGCAACGTGGTTCTGGTGACGGCGAGCGACGGCTATCGGGCGGTCTATTCGATGGGTGAGCTTGATCCGGCCTTCGGCGGATCGGTCAATGTCCCGCTCATGGCCTATGCGAGCAATGGCCAGCTCCTGACCACGGACGGCTTCGCCCGCACCACCTCCCCCGGCGATACCCGCGGCGGACGCTACGTCTCGAACGTGGACAGCGTCGAGGTCATCCACGCGCCCTATCTCACCGGAACCTATGCGGGCGGCGTGTCCACCTCCTTCAGCGTATCCGGCCTGGTGAACAACCCGCAGTCCTACACGCTCTCCAACATCACCGCGCTGCCCACCACCTCGGTGACGGCGGGGGCCGACACCTATACCGGCCCCACTCTCTGGTCGGTGGTGGAGGCGGCCGGCGTCACCACCAATCCTCAGGTGAAGAACAACATCCTGCGCGACTATGTGGTGGTGACGGGAAGCGACGGTTACCAGACGGTCATCGCCCTTGCCGAGATCAGCCCCAGCTTCGGCAACGACCAGGACATCGTCGCCTATATCCTCAACGGCGGCGCGGCCGGCCTCTCGCTCGGGGCCAACGGCTATTTCAGGCTGATCGTGCCGGGCGACGTGAAGAAAGGCCGCTGGGTCTCCAACGTCGTTGACATCGAGGTCTTCGACGCCGCCATCTGGATGGCGCGCGACGGACAGCTGCTCGACCTGACCGGCCTCAAGATCACCTCCGAAGGGCTCATCCTCAACGGCGGCATCCTGACGAGCAGCGGTGGCGTCGGCACGCTGACGGCGGCGACCTACCTGCTTCAGGGCGGCCTCATCGACACCAGCGTCAATCTCGGCGCCACCGGCGCGGTCACGCAGTCGGCGGGAACCACCCTCGTCAAGGGCCACATCCTCACCCCGGACGTGACCATCACCGGCGGCAAGCTGCTGCTCGGCGGCAACGACCGTCTGTCCACGGCGACCAAGCTGAAGATGAGCGGCGGCACCCTCGACCTGGCCGGCTACGGCCAGACCGTCGCGACCCTCGATGGAACCGGAACCGTGCGCCTCAGCTCGGATACCGCCGGCGGCAGGCTGACGGTCGGCTCCGGCACCTTTGCCGGCACCATCGCCGACGGCGGGACCCAGGCAGGCGCCCTCGACATCGTCGGACCCGGCGTTTTCACATTGTCGGGCACAAACACCTTCACCGGGCTCACGCGCGTCCTCGGCGGCGCCCTGCGGCTCGATGGCGGATCGCTCGCCGGCGGCGTGGATGTGGCCAGCGGCGCCGCCCTCCTCGGCAACGGCACAACAGGCTCCGCCACCATCGCCGGGCTGCTTTCACCGGGCGACGCCAACGTGGGCCTCATATCCGTGAAGGGGAACCTCTCCCTCGGCACGGGCGCCCTCTATGAGGTGGACGTGAAGAGCGGCGCCGCGGATCGCGTCTCCGCCACCGGCACCGCAAGCCTCGGCGGCGCGGTGGACGTCTACGCCAGCCGCGCCGACTTCGGTGCGGTGGGGGAGCGCCATGCCATCGTCACCGCCGCGGGCGGCGTCACCGGCAGCTTCACCGGGGTGGACTGGATCGGCAATCCCGGGCTGCTCTTCCTAGATGCCCAGCTCACCTACGACGCCAAGACCGCTTACGTCTCGCTGGACCGCAACGGCGTCGCCTTCGCCAGCGTCGCCACCACCGCGAACGCCGCCGCGGCGGCCCGTGCGCTCGATACCCTCGGCGTCGGCAACGGCGCTTGGGACACGGTGGTGGAATACACCAGCCCCGCCGATGCCAATACCGCATTCCGCGCCCTGTCGGGCGAGGCCTATGCCTCCACCC
>JAEYXI010000287.1 GCA_023428515.1 Pseudomonadota bacterium
CTATCACGGCCTGCGAGGGCTCGAGAAAACGCTGCCGACGAGCGCCTATCTCGACGCGGGCGAATACCGGGGCGACCTCGATGCGATCTGGTACCGGCGCTGGGTCATGGTCTGCCGCGTGGCCGACATCGCCGAGCCGCTGGCCTACAAGGTCTTCACGATCGGCACGCAGCAAGTGCTGGTGGTGCGCGACGAGACCGGCGTGCTCAGGGCCTTCCACAACACATGCCGTCACAGGGGATCGCAGCTCTGCACGGCCGAAAGCGGACGGCTGAAGGCGCGGCTGCTCACCTGCCCCTACCACTCCTGGTCCTATTCGCTGCGCGGCGACCTCGTGCGCGTGCCATCGAAGTCGCTGCCGGAAGGATTTCTAAAATCCGACTATCCGCTCTATTCGGTGGCGCTGTCGGAGTGGCGCGGCTTCGTCTTCGTGAACCTGGACGAGAACCCGAAAGGGAGCGTCGAGGAAACCTTCGACGAAGCTTCCGTCAGCCTCGCCAGCTGGCCGCTGGAAGAACTCGTCAGCGGGCATGTCTTCTCCAAAGTGATGAACTGCAACTGGAAGATCTTCTGGGAGAACTTCAACGAGTGCCTGCATTGCCCCGGCGTGCACAAGCATCTGTCACATCTGGTGCCGATCTATGGACGCGGGCTGATGGCGCGCCATGACGACCCCGACTGGGCAAAGCACGCGGACAATGACGCGCCGGAGTTTTCCGGACAACTTCGGGAAGGCGCCGAGACATGGTCCGAGGACGGGCGCTCGCACGGCCCGCAGTTCCAGGGTTTGACAGAGGGCGAGCGGGCAGCCGGCCAGACCTACACCATGCATTTACCCTCGATGTTCATCGTCGGCCATGTCGACTATGTGCGCACGGTGACGCTGCTGCCGCTCGGTCCGGAGCAGACGAAGCTGACGGCCGAATGGCTATTCCCGCCGCAGGAGATGCCGCCGAAAGGGCTAGACAACATCGTGAGATTCGGCAGGCAAGTGCTGGAGGAGGATGCGGCGGTCTGCGAGTTGAACCAGCGCGGCCTGCATTCGCGCCGCCATAAGGCCGGCGTGCTGATGCCCGAGGAATACGACCTTCATCGTTTCCATCGCTGGGTCAGCGCCCAGCACGAGACGCTCTAGGCATCTACATCGACTTCGGCAGATGGCGCCAGGCGAGCCAGCCGCAGAAGGCGGTGAAGACGCCAAGTGTGCCGAAGACCGCGCCAAGCCCGAAGAAGGCGAGCACCACCGAATAGACGAGCGGCGGCAGCAGCTCCGAAAGGTCGAGATAGGTGCGGTAGACGGCCGACATCTGCGGCCGTTCGTAGGCATGAACAGCGCGCAGGAAGGCAGTTGAGCCCAAGGCGTCGAGCGCAATGGCGAACAGCGCCGTGCCAAGCAGGAAGAAGCCGGCGACGAGAGGAAACCGCTCGCCGCAGAAGCCCGCGACGAAGAGCGTGGCGGTCATGGCGAAGAAGGCGAGCGTCATGATGTTGCGCGCGCCGTATCGCTTGCCCACCCTGCCCCAATAGACGGCGAAGAAAAGCATCGCGTTGCCGGCCGAGACGAGCAAGCCGCCGGCGAGGCTGCCCTCGCCGGTGACGACCATCAGGAGCGGCGCGTAGACGAAGAAGGTCGTCCAGAAGCAGGAGCGGCCAAACGCAATGATCCAGGCGAGCCGCAGCCTCGGCTGGGCAACGAAGCGGCCTATGTTGGCGAGTGGGTTGGACGCCCGGATCTTGCCGGGCCGGATCAGCGCATTGTCCGACAGGCGATAGCGCCAGAACATGACGAGCAGCACGCTTGCGAAGCCGATGACCACGAGATTCGGCGCGACGATGCCGTAGCGCGAGTAGAGCAGGACGCCGAGCGTCGGCCCGGCGGTCCAGCCCAGCATCGACCAGGCCATGCGCAGCGATTCGGCCTGCATGACCTCCGTCTTGCGGATGTGGTCCATGATGTAGAGGTTGAGCGTGATGGCCAGCGCCGACGATCCCATCACCCGCGCGAGCATGCCCAGGACCTGTCCGGCGAGCGTGTCGACGATGAAGAGCAGGGCGCCGAGCGCCAGCAAGAGCACGCCGGCGGTATAGACCCAGCGGCGGGAGAACTGCTCGATGAGCATCGGCATGAACAGCGTGACCGACAGGCCGAGCAGCGCGACGATCGTATAGAGGATCGAGACCCCCTGCTCGCTGCGCAGGATTTCGTAGGCCTGGATCGGGATGACGGAGGAGATCGAGGCGCGGGCGAAGGATTCCAGGCCGTAAAGCGTCGCAAAGGTGCGCGCGCCGGCCGGACCGACGGCGAAGAACCAGATGGGATGCCGGACCTGGGTGGTCATGGAAGCCGAAGAAATGATGCGCCGCCGAGGATTTCAGGCGGCTCCGCGGGCCGATAGCAGGAAAGCGACGCGGAGGCCGTCGATTCTGCGGCTGGCTATCGTTTGCCGCCGTCTGGACTAAACGGTTCGGAAGCAGCGCGCGCCCATGCATCTCTTTTGCCGCGCCTCGCACGACCGTGCTAACGATCGGTACATGGACAAATCAGTGCAGAGCGTGACGAACGAACCGCAACGCAGGGGGCGCATCGACGCGATCGACATTGCCCGCGGCGTCGCTCTCGTCGCCATGGCGATCTATCATTTCACCTGGGACCTCGAATTCTTCAACTACGTGCCGCCGGCGATGACGGCGGTCGGCGGCTGGAAGCTGTTCGCCCGCTGCATCGCCTCGAGCTTCCTCTTCCTTGTCGGGGTCAGCCTTTTCCTCGGCCATGCGAAAGGCATTCGCTGGCGCGGCTACTGGCAGCGGCTGGCCATGGTCGCAGGCGCCGCGCTGGCGATCTCGGTCGTCACCTACATCGCCGTGCCCGACGGCTTCATCTTCTTCGGCATATTGCACCAGATCGCCCTGGCGAGCGTGCTCGGGCTTCTTTTCCTGCGCCTGCCGGCAGTGCTGATACTGGTCGTCGCGGCGGCGGTGATCGCAGCGCCGCACTATCTACGCTCGCCCTTCTTCGACGATCCCTGGTGGTGGTGGACGGGACTCTCCGAGAACCGCCCGCGCTCCAACGACTACGTGCCGGTCTTCCCCTGGTTCGCGGCGGTGCTATCAGGCATGGCGGCGGCGAAGATCGCCGAACGGACCGGCCTGCTCGACAGGCTGGCGTCGCTCAGGACACCCGGCTGGACCTGGCCTCTCTCCTTCGGCGGACGCCACAGCCTCGCCGTCTATCTCATCCATCAGCCGGTGCTGATCGCCTGCATATGGCTGTTTTCGCAGGTCTTTCCGGCGGCGGAACAGCCCCGCGAGGTCCGCTTCCAGCAAACCTGCGAGGCGACGTGTAGCGAGCAGCGCGACAGGGCTTTCTGCACGCGCTATTGTGCCTGCATGCTCGACACGCTGGAGAGCGAAGGCGCCATCGAAGGCGTCTTCGCGGGCGAAGCGAGCGAGGCGCTGCGCAGCCAGGTGCAAGAGATCGCCGGCCGCTGCACCGTCGATGCGGAGGATGCGATGCTCGAAGGGGGAGGCCAATGAGCGACGCGAAGAAGAAGCACGCGAAACAGCCAGTCCACGCGCCAGTCGCGCCGCCGCCGACGCCTGCTGCGCAATCGGGAGGCGTGGTTCCGTGGCCACCGGTGATCTACGTGGTGGCGATCATAGCGAGCGTGGTTCTGCATTCGCTCTACCCCCTGCCCTGGTTCGGCTCGCCCATGTCGGACATATTGGTGGCCGTCGGTTGGCTGGCGCTGCTCGCCATGGCCGCACTGTTCTTCAGCGCGTTCCACGCGCTGCGGCGCGCGAAGACGCCGATAAACCCCAATGCCCAGCCCGAACATCTGGTCACCGAAGGACCGTTCGGCGTCACGCGCAACCCAATCTACCTGGCGAATACACTGCTCCTGATCGGCGTCGGGCTGGTCTTCGGCATCACGTGGTTCCTGCCGCTGGCGCTGATCGCCGCCTTCGTCACCAAGAAGATGGCGATCGACAAGGAGGAACGGTGGCTGATGGACAAGTTCGGCAAGCGCTACCGCGACTACGCCAAGCGGGTCAGGCGGTGGATCTGATCCGCCGACTCAGGTGTTGACGCCAAGCTCGGCAAGCCGCTCGACGCAGGCCTCCTCGGCATTGTCGAGCTCGGTCAGCGTCTCCTCCAGGTCTCGGCGCTTCTGGCGCAAATCCTCGCGCTTCTCCTCGATGCGCTTGATCATCAGCTTGAGCTGGCCGACTTCGCCCGGCGGCTCCCGATAGATCTGGATGATCTCGCGGATCTCGTTGATCGAGAAACCCAGCCGCTTGCCGCGCATGATCTGCCGGATGAGATGGCGGTCGGAGGGTCGGAAAAGCCGCGTGCGCCCCCGGCGCACCGGCGCGATCAGCCCCTCGTCCTCGTAGAACCGCAGCGTACGAGTGGAGATGTCGAACTCGCGGGTCAGCTCGGTGATCGTATAATATTCCCGCATCGGCGCGGCCGTCCTGTCATGAAACCGTTACAGGATTTGGCACGGCATTTACGTAAAAGTCAATTGCAGGCAGACCAACGGTGTCACAAGAGCCCGAACCACCAGGTCGCCAGCCCCAGGAAGGCGAAGAAACCGACGACGTCCGTCGTCGTGGTGACGAACACGGCAGACGCCACCGCCGGGTCGGCGCCGAAGCGGTCCAGAAGCAGCGGAATCAGTATGCCGGCCAGCGCCGCCGTCAGCATGTTGACCACCATCGCGACCGCGATGATGCCGCCGAGGTCAGGATCGGAAAACCAGAAGCCGGCTACGAGCCCGATCAGCGTGGCGAAGATCGCACCGTTGAGCAGCCCGACGCCGATCTCGCGGCGGATGATGCGGCCGGCATTGTAGATGTCGAGGTCCTTCGTTGCGAGTGCGCGCACGGTGACCGTCATGGTTTGCGAACCGGCATTGCCGCCCATGCCGGCTACGATCGGCATCAGGATGGCAAGGGCCACGATCTGCTGGATCGTGGCTTCGAACAGCCCGATGATCGAAGCGGCCAGGAAGGCCATCACGAGATTGACGAGCAACCAGGGAACGCGCGAGCGGGAGGCTGCCAGCACCCGATCGGACAGCTCTTCGTCGCCGACGCCGCCGAGGCGCATCAGATCTTCCTCGGCTTCTTCCTGGATGACGTCGACCACGTCGTCGATGGTCAGGACGCCGACGAGGCGCTCATTCTCGTCCACGACGGCGGCGGACAGAAGGTCGTACTGCTCGAAGACCTGGGCAGCCTCTTCCTGGTCCATCGTCGCCGGAATCGCATGGCGCGTCTCGTGCATGACCTCCTCGATCTTCACCACGCGCTGCGTGCGCAGGATGCGGTCGAGATCGACCGCGCCGAGCAGGCGGAAGGTCGGATCGATCACGAAGATCTGGCTGAACGACTCCGGGAGGTTCTTGTCCTCGCGCATGTAGTCGATGGTCTGGCCGACGGTCCAGAACGGCGGCACCGCCACGAACTCGGTCTGCATGCGCCGGCCGGCCGTCTCTTCCGGATAGTCGAGGGCGCGGCGCAGCCTGATGCGCTCGGTGAAGGGAAGCTGGGCGAGAATCTCGTCCTGGTCTTCCTGGTCGAGGTCCTCGAGGATGTAGACCGCGTCGTCGGAATCGAGTTCCTGCACCGCCTGTGCAATCTGCTCATTGGGCAGGTTGTCGACGATGTCGAGGCGGATCGCGTCGTCCATCTCGGTCAGCGCGGTGAAGTCGAAGTCCGCGCCCATCAATTCGACGAGCGCGCGCCGCTGCTCCGGCATCAATGCCTCGAGCAGATCGCCCACTTCCGACTGGTGCAGCGCGCCGACGTCTTCTTTCAGCGTCAGCGTATCGCGGTCGGCAATCGCAGCGCCGATGTGGGCGAGAAACGAGGAGCGGACGACGCCGTCCTCATCGTAGATGTCGGCCCCGGTGGCGTGGGCCTGCTCCTCGGGCGGCCGGTCTTGCGGATTTTCCAACAGCGCCTCCCGCCTGGTTGCCTTCGATTATCCCCGTCTAGCCCGCCTGCGCGGCGAACACAAAGCCAAACGCGCCGTATACGGATACAATATCGGCAAGGACGAACGCGCGAACCCCGCCAGCGGTTGCCCGTTCAGCTTTCCCAAAATCGGTGGACAAAAGCGACATGGCATCTGCCGCATCGCTTGAGCGGACGTTCCCGTTGTCGGTCAGGCCCGAAACGCGGCGCATGCCGCACCTCGGTTCCAAATCGGCCTAGGCTTTTTCCGTTCTCTTCTCGTCACCCGCTTCGAAGTGGGCGATCTGATCGGCACGCGCCTTTCTGAATGCGGGGCGATCCGTGACCCGGGCCACATAAGCTTCCGCCGCCGGCCGATCTCCAAAGGAGCGCAACTTTGCGACACGCAGCACATCGGCCATCAGCAGGTCCGCGACAGTGAAGCGGTCGGCAACCAGCCATTCCCGTTCGTTGAGGACGCGCTCCATGTGGTCGAGGCGGCTTTCCAGCCAGCCGACAAGGTTGTTCTCCTTCGCGCCGGTCACCTCCAGGAACCACCATGGCACCGACACCATCTCGATCGAGTTGAGCGCGGCGATCGTCCATTGCAGCGTCTGCGCTTCGCCCACCGGATCGCGCGGCATCAGCTTTTCGCTTTTGCGGGCAAGATGCAGAAGCCCCGCCCCGCTCTCGAACAGTTCGACCTCACCGTCGCTGAGAAACGGAACCTGCGCGAACGGTTGATGCGCCAGATGGGCGGGTCCGCGCTCGTCGAATGGGACCGTTCGAACGGAATAGTCGAGGCCGGCTTCCTCGCACGCCCATCGCAAGCGGATGTCGCGCACGAAACCGCGAGGCCCCTCGGGCACCCAGTCATAGGTCCAGACGATCAATTCGCTCATTGCGGCAAGCTCCTACTCGTCACACACTCGTCTCGTTGGCCACGCCCGGCCGCCGACCTGCTGCGTGAAGCCGAACGGCTAGTCAAGGAAATCCTCGTCATCTCGCAGGACACGTCACGTCCGCCTACGATCTCCATGGGTAGGCCGCCTGATCAGCCGGCCTGCTCTCCGAACTGTTTTTGGAAGAACGGCGTCCTCATCGCCATTTCCCGGTCCTTTTCAGCAGCCCGCAGGTTGGCGGGGCGGTCGCGCAGGCGCTCCATATAAGCCAGGAATGACGGACGCTCCGGCAATGCCTTCATGTTCTCCATCGTGTAGCCGATGCTGGAACCGAGTTGGACGTCGGCGGCCGTGAAGCGGTCTCCGGCCGCAAAGGGCCGTTCGGTCAGGATGCGGTCGATGTAGTTGACCATGTCGTCGGCGAGCCCGAACGCGAAATGGTTGCTCTCATATTTCCAGCCCTGCACCTGCGCCGACAGGGCCGGATCGAACACCGCATCGCAGTAGACGAGCATCGAGAGATACGGACCGCGCATCGGATCGCCGATCTTCGGAGCGAGCCCTGCCTCCGGAAAAGCATCCGCGAGATAGGTGGTGATCGCGGCGCGCTCCGTGATCACGATCCCGTCATGCTCGATGGCCGGAACCTTCTTGCTCGGCTGGATCTTCCGGTACTCCTCAGGCACGCCGCCTTCCTGCCGGATGTCGATCTCCACC
>JAEYXI010000355.1 GCA_023428515.1 Pseudomonadota bacterium
CATTTTTTAATACAAACGCTTCACGTGTAGTCTCTGAGTAACTTCTGTAGGAATTTACTGCGAATTGCCCCTCACCAAGGATTTTTCCGAATAGATTAAATCTAAGTGGACCGAGGCTTAAAATGGGGTATTCCCGCATATAGTGAAATTTAAGGAAAGCCCTACTAAAATCTGGCATCCTCTTTTTTATTGATCATGGCTTACGCATAAATTAAATCGAATTAATACGTATGAAGTATGCACTAAAAAAACGATATTTTACTGCGTAGCTAGCTATTAATCTATTCCTAATTTATATAGCATTTCAGATATAATGTAAGGACGAACTAATAAAATTAATTTGTCCATACTTATTTTACTTATTCTAATACGTCATTTTATTGCTCCATCAGAATTAGTACGTTTATTAATAGTAGCTTTTATGCCAAACTTTACATCTAAAACTTCTATTAATTTTAATACTTCATCTTTAGTGAAATTATCTGTACAAATCTTTAGACTACCTTCTGTAAAATAGCCGTCCCCCATCCTCCATTCATCTTTACCAACTCCTTATTAATATTTGGTGCATAAGATCTAGTAAAAGAATGATACTATCTTCGAACCATCTTTAATAAATATCTTTTTTTAATAAGTTTAGATATTCCTCCCTTTTTAAGATTTCTTTCTGCTAAAAGAATGGTACCGTGTACGCATCCTAATGCTTCAGCTGCTTGTCGTATAGAAGAGTATAACGAAACTTCATTAGTTTTTGTATCTAAAATTTCAATAGGTACTCCTTTAGATTCATTAATCTTTATTAAACGTTGTCTAGACTTCTCTTTCTGATCCTCACTCGCGTTATGTATTTTTAAATGATCTAGATTTTTGAATTTTTGTTCCTCAGTTCAATTAAGTCTACTTTTTCTCATTTTTTCTAAAGTACTTTCAGAGTGAATATGACCTAAACTTGAACCAGCCACCTTTAAAAGATTATATTCCGGTTTACAAAGATCAAGGTAATATTGCTCTCTTAATAATGTATCTGAACGATCACAATACTCAAGAATCTCTAAAGTAAAATTACTATAACCGTATTTAATTAGAGCTTTGCTAATTAACATTTTATTAGAACTTAAATACTTTAAATTATAGTATTTACCCAATCTTTTACCTAGATCTATACTGCTACCTATATAAGTTTTCCCGTTAACTTTATTTGTTCATCGATATACACCAGATTTTACTTTATTTTCCGAGACAGCTTGTAATTTTAAAAGATCAGCATCTTCGTAAACAAGTATAGGTGTTACCGCCGTCTGTGCAAATTTTTGTTTATCTATGTTATTGAAAATTTTTGTGACTTGAAATAATTTATAAAAATAATGTCGATACAGCTTAGTGCTAGTCTCCTTAACTAACCTTACTTCTTGCCTTCTATCCATGTTTGTTTACCATGAAATTCGTACTTTGATTTAAAGAATGGCCTTTTATCACTCTTCAAATCTCAACCCTAGGTCCTAACCGTTGCTGTTACCTTTATGAGTAACGTATGGAAACACTAAAGTCTCTACCTTCTTGTGAAAAATATAATACTTGTCAGTTTCGAAATAAAGTTTCTTAGGTTAACTTGCGTGGGTCATGATAAATTCCTTTACCAAGCTCACTTCTCAGATTGCTGGTATCTCCGCCAGGTCCGACCTAGGACCTTCCCAGGTAAGCTGATTTGACATCTACTCTTACAGTACCTTAAATCTATTAACATTGATATGTGGGGTGTCAGCCCAACCATATAACAATTCACCCTTTGAAAGGTAGTTGCCTGTCGAAATAAGTCTTTTGCAAGAGTCGACCTCTGATGAATAAAACAAACTTATGTAATATCCATCACTAATTATTTTTGGTCGATGGTTATTTTTGGAATTTTGAGAAAAAGAGATGACCTAAAGCAATTGGAGTTAATAATTCTTCTATGTTGTAAGGTAAAACTTTTATAAATTTACCCTCGATTTCTTTATATCAAACGCTATGTAAACTTGTTAAAATAGGAAGACGTTTTGTAGAGAACCAGTATTGTGTAGGTTCTTTATCTTCCAATTTAGAATTAGATCAAGGAGTAGGTTTAGATGATGTACAAAGAGGAGCTAAGCTATTAAATTTTAAATAATTAACATAATGTAAAATTTTTGCTGCAAATGTGAACTCTAATCTTGCATTTATTAAAGGCTTACGTATGGGATCGTATGATATATGTCCATCTCCTAATAACTCTCCTGTTACCACTTCTCAAACTGTTAAAGGTATTAAAAATTTAGATAATTGTTCTTTAGATAATTCAATAGAACTAAATATTCATTTATTATTAAATATTTTATCACTATCTAAATAAAGCGTAACAGATTTACGAGTTGTTTTTAAGATTTCAGCACACTCTGTTTTTGTTTTAAAGGGAGCACCTTCAACTAAACAATTATGGTTATCCGATAATTTAGTTATATCATATACTCATACAAAAGGTCTTTGGTTGTTAGTATGTAAACCTCTTATACATTCCTTACGGTAAGCTTTTAGAGTTAATTTTTTAAAGGGTACATTACTACGTGAGCTATTAAAATAAGTAAAATAAATTAAATCTGTAAGCCAAAAAACTAGGAAAATTAAGAGAGTCATTACTTTTAAACCTTCCCAAAGCTCACGGTGTAAAATAATAATCAATAAAGATAGTTTATTCCGAATACACCTGTCAAATAAATAGAGCTTCCGACTGTACATTCAGCAGCATTTCAGCCACCCCGTGGTGACCCAGTCTGTAGCGATACATTAAAATACCGACGGTCTTAACTACGGAACATCTTGACCGTTTTCACCTCAGTAGCTTTTAAGTCCAGAAGTGTCTGGAATCTCCGTATCTACGAAATATATTTGGTTTAATCCTTGCTATATTTCTAATACGGTTCTATGATCGAACCTTACCATAACCATTAAAGCGGTTACTATTCATTGACCATCTGCGACTTTTTTTTGGGGTATCGCCATAGGTAATCAAATATGAAGACCAACTTGGGAACTTTTAGCCATTGCACCTATTAATAAACATATACCTGTAATAATAACTACGTTACTATTAATATAAGGGGCTAATGAGAATACTGTAGCGTAATCTAAATTACCTAGACATCATAATATAGCAAACATACCTATAGTTAAAAAACAATCCCCTACTCTATTAGCTAAGAAGGCTGAAATAGAACTTTGATTAGCCGCTATTCTGGTAAATCAAAAACTTACTAATAAATATGAGCAAACTCCTACCGAATTTTAAAAGTATACTATTATTAAGAGTTAAAGTATACTCCCTGTACTTTATAACCTAATTGGATTCACATAAAGCCTTGGTATATTTAAAGTGTATTAAATATAAAAATCCCGACTGTGCATTAAGCAGTGATTAAACGATTGCCTACCCGCCCTCCCATCGTTAAATCACCACCCACCTTTGGACCAGTCTGTCGCGATTAATAAAATAATCGACGATCTCTAAATTAACTCTATTTGTTTGATCGTTTACAACGGTGTTGCTAGGAATAATTATGTTTTATTCCTAACTATAACTAAACTTATAATTTATACATCATAGATTTATGCATATATGGGCCTACAATATCTATTAACTTTATTTTTTGACGAACAGGTATATAGATAACTCATTGATCTTGTTTTTTTTCTTCTAATCTAGTTCTTAGTTCAAAATTTTTATTTAAAACTGTTTGAATATATTCTACATCATCTCTAGGAGATGATCTAGTATGAAGGATAGTTTGATTATGAACAGACTTACCTCCATCATCACAAATTCAATAAGCTAACCCTCTAGCTGTTAATAATTCTTCTAAATTTTCCGGAATTCTTTTTACATTATCTTTGTAAAATAATTCATGGTAATAATTTAAACAAGGCATAGCTAAAGTTCTAAAATACAAAGATTGAGTTATAATACCTCTTTTTTTTATTTGTTCTTGTCAATATAGTAGGTTCCATAGAAGTTAAAGGTGCTAATAATTCGTGTAAACTTTTTAAATATTCACTTTTTTTTGTCAAAAAAAGGATTGTTCTATTCTAATTCTTGCGTTATGGCTAGGTTTAGCTCTTTCTATGAATCCATCACCTAATATTATACCTATTAATGCTTCTTTTTGAATATCAGTTAATATATAGTCTTTTTTATATTGAGCTGAATATTTTATATTTTTAACAATAGTAGAATAATTTCTTATGCCATTTTGCAATAATAAATTAGAACTTTTACTTAAGGATGTGCTTACGGAATTATGCATAGCAAAATTATTTCACATAGTTAATTTATTATGTGAACTATTTAATTTATGCTGTAAAGAAGAAGAAATATAAGGTTTTACTATTTCACTAAAATTATTTAAACTTTCATTATCTACATAAAAAGCAATTTTTCCTTTACTTTCTAATTTATAGGATGTATTTATATTATATTTATCTTTCAAAATTTTAGATATATAATATACATTTTCACTATTTAAATCAAAACCTTGGTTGCTTGAAATATACAACTTTTCTGTATTGTCTAAATATCACGTAGCAAGCAATAAAGGTGTTAAATACTCTTTTAAATTTGAAGGTATAGTCTTTACACCTTTTGGGTATAACATTTCATATATCCATTTAAGTTGAGTTAAATAATAACTTTCTGCTTTTCAGTAATATAATGATTTATTTTTTTTAGTTATTATTTTATATAAGTGAGGTTTTTTTGATTTACAAAAGCCTATACTGTTAAAATAATTATAAAATTTCATTAAATATTCTATATTTCCGCTACATTTTATTAATATAATTTTAACACCTTTTTCATTCTTCTCTAAATAAGAATTACCCAATAAAGATCCTATTATTAAAGAAGTACTCTCGTTATTATTTACATTCGTTATATTTCTAGCAAATATGTTAAATCTATTTCTTAATTTATATAAGTTTAGTCATTTAAGGCTATTAAGGTAAGTAAATTTGTTATTGATATTATTTAAATTATTATATCCCCAATTTATATTGCATCCTCGATATAAAATAAGGCTCGGCTAGATCCCTGTTAACACAGTGATTAACACTTTTTTTATGTATATATATTCTATAAACATTTTCTTTACGTTTCGTTACTGTCGCTGAAAGTCCGAATTTATTAATTAAAACAGAGACTAATAATTCAACATCATTCAGTGTGAAAGAATCTGTACAGATCATAACACCTCCTCTATCTTTTCTGTAATATCCATCTCCCATTAATCAGAAAGCTAATCCCCTTTCCGTTAACAATTCTTCAATGTTATTGGGGATCGATTTTATTTTATCTTTATAAAATAATTCATGAAAGTGATTTAAACAAGGTAAAGTTAAAGTTCAAAAATATATAGACTGTGTAACTTTATTAGATTTTTTGTTTGTTCTAGTTAAAACTTTAGGCTCCATATTAGTAATGGAATCTAATAATTCTCGAGATTTTCTTACAAAATCTTCTTGATCCGGATAAGTATTATCTAATTTTAATCTTGTATTAGATGTTATTTTTAATCTCTCTAAAAACCCGTCACCTAAAATAATACCTATAAGTATTTCTTTTTGTTCAGGTGTTAATTCACACTCCTCTTTGTATTTTTTAGATAATTTATTTGTTGAATAATATCTACGATTTATACAATTAAAGCTTTTTAGTCTTAAGCTACTTAAAGGGTGTAATGTAACATCACAGTTAGAATTACAAATAGAATTATTTTTATGTTGCGATATTACAGCAGCCTGATTTAGATTATTTATAGACACACCACGAATTTTATAAGAAACACAATATACTAATTTAAGGATAAAATTTAAAAATATCAATAATTTAATTAAATACCCAAGGGTATAACCTTCTCACCCTACAAACATTAATAAATAATTATTGGCTGTTACAAGTATTATCATCATAAAAGTAAATAAACTTAAATAGCTAAAAAATCTAGGATTATGCAAAAAAAATAAAATTTATCTTACAAGTAATTATTAAAAGTTAAAAATTAATTAAACTTCTTTAAACCTTTCTACCAGTATTCATACCCAATTTTATCTCTTCAATTAAGCTTATACCTTCAACTGTAAGATGTGAACGATTAACCATTAAACTATGGATTTTACATCAATCCAGATAATCCTTATGCTTTACACCGATTATAGGGTATTTCTCAAAAAAAGGGATTATTGTTTTGGTTATATGAGTAAAATCAACTATTGCTAAACTTACAGCAAATTTACCTCCATATTTATAAACATTTCCGGAACCAAAATATTTAACTAATTTTTCCATTAATTTGATATCGCGGCTGCGCCGTGTGATTCTGAATCTTAACTGAACTCTACGACCCAATTTACTATTAGTAGATGGCATACGAACATCAAAGTTTCCTTCAGCACTAACAAACCCTGAAATTCAATGAGGGTCTAATTCCAGATTATCAGGGTCATTAACTATAGGTCTCATAACTGGAATATATCCAGCAAACTCTGATTTCAATGTATCAGATAAACCTAAATTCATTGATGCTTTAATGTTAATAATTTGATTTAAACCTTCAACAGTTAGATGGTCTTTATTATTTACAAGTTCTAAGACTTGTTTGAATAATATATAATCGGCAGCTTTTTTAGTAATTATAGGATATTTTTCTAAAAAAAGAATAAGTTTATTTAAATCAGTGCTTCGCACTGATTGTAAAATCAGCCAGATCTCTTTTTTGTTTTAAGTAAATAGCACCGATTCCCCCGAGGCTTTCTTGTAAAGTATATAATATATTAAGATCTTTAATATGTAGACCTAAATGAAATTTCAATTCTACGCGTCAACCTAATTTCCGGGTTTTTTGTTTATCTACTATAACACAAAATGAACCTTCGCCATCTATTAAACCAGATAAAGCTCTGGGATGAATATGTGTAAAAGTACTGGTAGAAAAAGTTTTATAATCGAATTGCTTAGATGGGATTTTTACAATAAAATTTCAAGGGTTATAACTCTGAAATTTAACACTGTTTCTCTCGAAACCATTTAGAGTACATCTTAAATTTATTAAAGAAGAATTAACAAATCAATTGCCGTCTACTCGTTGCTCTTTTACAACTCTAAATTTTTGGTTATTATTTAAAATTGATTTAGATCCGCGATTGCCCATTTTGTTTTCACAAATTTTAAGCATTGTTACCATACCTGAGTAATTACTTCAGCCACATACATATTTTCATATAATGCTTGGTATCTTAAACTTTAGGGTGTCTCCGGAATTTGGCAATTTATCCCCATAACCACATTTTCCCTTAATATGGCCTCCTCGAGTTTTATGCTTAAGTTATTGCATGTTAACTGGATTAGATTAATTTGACTAGATATGTAGCCCAGGTGTTTGTGAAGAAAAATATTGTTATAAGTTATTAATCAATATTACTCTGATGAGATTAGTTCTAACACTCAATATGATATTTTTATAGCGAAAGAAATAATAATAAATTTACGACCCGCCACCTCCCGGTTAGCTAAACCTCCTCATAAATTTTTTATTCCTTTCATTTAAATCATACAAAGAAAAGTAATTTTACTGCAGCGTAGCTAGCCACCAACGCGTTGATTGACGGCTTAAATATACCTACACTGAAATATTTACAGTAGTTTTTTAAGAGAAACTAACTTATTGTTGAATAAAAAAGGTTTACCTCCTTGTAACCTTTTAGAAACTGTCATTGAAGTTACGTTTAAGTACTTTGCACAGTCAGCCATTGAATCAAATGGTCTTATAATACCCCCACTTTCATCCAAAAGTTCCATTCTAATTTTTACATGATTGGAGTAATATTTATTTAAAGACTTAATTAAAATTCTGCCATCTTCCTTTACTTCAAAGTTAGATGGTCCCTCCAATAGTTTATTTATATTACTATCTAAAAGCGCTCTATCTATAACGAGTTTAGACCTTTTAGTTGATAAACGATTATTATTCATTTGACTTAAAATAGTATTTATTAATTTTATTCCTTCTTCTGTATAGTGTAAACCTAAATCACGAAGCTTTAATATTGTCTTTCAATCACAGTAATCTAATTTTTTCTTGGATTGTCAAGTCAAACCATCAAAGAAAGGAATAAGTACCTTAGCTATATAATCTAGGCGATTAATGGTTAAATAAACCATACCATTAGTGTGATGGGAAAGTCTTGCTACATCACCTAAGGGTTGTTCATTATCAATAGTACTACCTAAATTGTTAAAAAAATCTCGTATTGCTTCCATTAAAACTAAATCTTTAGAAGATTGAGCAATATTAAAGATTAAAGTAAAATTCTTTCTCATGCAGAAAGATCCTTCCCCTTCCACAAAACCAAGTAATCAATAAGGTGTTATATGTACTTTGTATACAGCTGGCATTGAAAAATCAAGTCTTAAACTATTCATACCAATTCTGATTTCCTCAACTTGTTTATTAATTTCAGGAGTTTTTAACTTAGAACTTGTGTAAATCACATAAGCTTTCTTAAAGTCCAGGAAATTTAGCATCTTTGTAGTATTTAAAGAATATTTGCTAAAAATATCTATAATTACAGCAATATCCTTTAAACTTGTTGCAACAAATCTAGCCGCCGATCCATTAATATAAACCTTACCTATACCTAGTGTGCTTTGTATATAATGTAAGACTTTTATATCATCTATGTGTAAATGAATTTGGAATTTAAACCCATAAGAATCCGACTTTTTTAGAAGCATGAAGGATCCTTCACCGTCAGTCAAGCCACGTAACCATTCGAAGAAATTTTCGTTCTCTAGTTTAGGTATACTAGAATAATATCGTTTATTTGTAAAAGGCTTAAAAGCTAGTCTAGGTTTTTTTTGCAATTAAAACAACCAGTGCAAGGCACTGGTTTAATTTGAGGATCGCTACTCATGTAAGACACTGAGTATATGTGAACTAAAGAACTAATTATCAATACTGGTATTAACATTGATCAACCTTAATTAACTAAATTAAAAAAGATATTTTTATATATATACATCTTATTTAATAAAAAATTATAAAGAAGAATTTTCTTCATAATTCAAGAGTTTACCTCGTGCGGCGAGTTATCCACTGTGTGTAGCTTAACGGATTATCCTACCTCTTTACGATATCACACTCGTTATAAGGTCCGACTGTACATTAGGACAGACATTTCAGCCTAACCCTGGTGAAGCAGTCTGTAGCGACATTTACAACTGCCGACGGTCTAATATTAGGAAGTCTTTGACCGTTTTCACCTATTTTTTCTGCAAGTATAGAACTGTTCGATTGTAATCTTACCCAGTTCCTTGATTTTTTTTTATTCTGGCCTCCTCACCCACCCTTCGAAATATTATATGTTTATATTTATTTAATTAAAAACACCTATTCTTCTTATTTTTAGACCCAAGCTACCTTTTATTTCTAAATATTGTTCTGAAGTTGTACATGTAGAATTTAAACGTCTACTTAAAGTCTCAGGAGAAACTTTTACAATTAACCCTGCTTCTTGTAAAGTATTCGCTAGTATAATTTCATTATTTGGTTTACAAATTTCATATACACAGCTAACCTGTTGGTGTAATACTTTATTTGTTAAAACATCTCTTTGTCTTCCGTCAAATAAATAATTTACAGTAGGGTTAATGTATATCAATTTATCTCTTTCTTCTTTACTTAATATATCTACTGGGTTTTTATTTGTAGATAATCTAGAATTGTTCATATTATAAGATAATTTTAATATTAGTTCTTTAATTTCATCTATCCTATGAGCACCGTTATAAATTGCATTAGTAATAATTCTAAAATCAACAAAATCTAGTCCTTTTTTACTTAAAAACCCCATTTCATTAAAAAAAGGTATTAAATAATTATGTAATACTTTAATATTTTTTATTACTAACAGTACACTAGGTTTACTTTTTTCTCTAGTGTTACTCTTAATTATTGACATAATAGATGAATTACTTAATTTAAACATAGAATATGAATCAAATCCTAAATTATTTTCTAAAAATTCTTTTATTTTCAATACTACAGGTAATTGATCATCACTTAATTCTATTGAAAAGGTAGGAACTAAAGGATCATCCCCTTTTTTAAAAAAAAAAAAAGGGATGGATCCATCTCCTTCTATAAACCCTAATAATCAATACTTGTTAATCTCTATATCAGTAGGTCTTAAGAAATTAACTCTATTCTTATTCATATTTTTTTTGAATTCTAAAATAGCATCTTTAACCAAATCTATTTTTAGATTTTGCTCTTTATATATAATAAAAGCTTTCTTAAAATCTAAATAATCTAAATATTTAGTTGTATTAAGATTATATCTCTCGAATATTTGAATTAATTTTTCTATTCCTTTTTTATCTGTAACATTAAATATACTTTCATTTTTATATCTTCTTAGGTTACCTACGCCTAATTTTTCTTTAATTATTCTTAATACATATTCGTCATCACAATGTAATGTTATTTTGAACATAAATGAAAATTTAGATATTGATACTTTATCATTTTTTCATAATACATTTATTATAAAATTAGACTCAGCATCGGCAAATCCCACAAATCATTTAAAAAAATTATCGTCCTTTAATGTGTCGAGATCTGGATCTACCAACATATTAAATTTACCTTGTTTTGTACTATAGACTCTAGATGTTAATATTCTATTATTTAAAAAACTAGTCTTGGATTTTATAATAAAAGGGCTTAATTGTGAGCACTCAGCTATAGAGGTACGTCTTTTATTATTAATTAACTTAAACATTTGTTTTTCTATATCAAAAAAATCAGTTTTTTTTAAGGCTAGCAGAGCTCATAAAAAATCTACCTTGCAGAGTTGGATTCACACCAACACAGCTAGTATTCATCATATGTAATATGAATCCGCACTATTAACTGTTAAACTATCATATTGAAAACCTCAAATGATATTGAATCATTCACTGTCTATTCATCTAAATAAATTTATTGAAACAGGAATATTATTTAAACCTACTTCAATAAAACATAATATTGATAACATTGTAGTAATTATTACACCTGAAGATGTAATTAATTGTGCACCATTCACTCCGACTTTTCTACCAAAAAAGCCAGATACTATACTTCCTAATAATGGTAAGATTATTAAACTTAAATACATTATTTATATTCTATCGCAATACTTCCTCTTCGGTACGAAGACATTCCGGACATTTGCCCTAACATTAACATGGTATCTATATTCTATCATCTATCTTTTATCTACTGTAAGGGAGCCCTAGAAAGATTACACAAAGTTTCTAACTGAGGCACCAGATAAGGACCGGATCATTTGCCGGTCATACTCCACCCACCACCTGCCTATTTGTGACACAATGGAAAGGAATATACTGCAACACCACAATAGCTCCTATTTACCTGCTTTTAAATAATAACAAGCAGCAATTAATTGTAACCAAAAGATTTACTATTAATTGACTCTTCTGGTATTCATACCGGCTTTTACACTGTGGATTTGCTTTAATCCTTCCTCTGATAAGTGAGCTTTATCTTCCATTAATTTAACAACTACACAAAAATCCTCAAAATCTAAACGTTTATTACCCAGAGGGAAATGCTCTTTGAAAAAAGGAATGATTATAGAAGATAGATCTAAAAAACTTGTACATTTAAACTTCACCATACCTTTAGAATAACTACTAACAATTCCACAACAGAAATAATTTTTAATACTCTCTATTAATAAACTATCACGAATATGTTGAGCCAGCTCGAATTCTACCCTCACCTGGAAACCTAATTTATGGTGTGATGATTTAAAGATATTCACAAAAAAACAGCCTTCACCTGTAGTAAACCCTCGCATTCATTTAGCATGTGGGATTACCGGGTTTAAAATTGTAGGTCTTTGAACAGGAATAACCAAAGGAAAAGCCTGTTGGATTTTTTCTGGCAACCCTAAATTTAAAGAAGCCTTTATTGCGACTATTTGCTTTAAACCTTCTCGAGTTAAATGTTCTTTATTTAACATCTTTGATACCACATCTTTGAACAAGAGGTAATCTCCTTGTTTTTGAGATATTAAAGGATATTTATCAAAGTGAGGGATAATTGTACTAGATATTTGAGACAAAGAACTTACTATATAACGACATTTATCCTTTGAGCTTGTAACCGAACCTATACCTCCAAAATACACCTGAATTTGCTTTAAGAGATCTAGATCTTTTAAATGAAGGTTGATTACAAAAAAAGCTTGTATATTTCAACCCGAACGACTACGTAGGTCTTTAATCAAACTTATTCTAAAACAACCCTCAGCATCGGTAAATCCTGTGATAAATCAGCTATGTAAGCTCTCTTCTACCAACTCTTCGTGAGCCCCCGTATTAGTTGAGATTTTTCCTACTGAAGGTAGTACGTTGTTGTTCTGCGAACTTGAAGATAAATATCTAAGGCTTATGTAACCCATAGGACGAGCGGTTCGTACTATTTTTTTTTGGTTATTATTGTTATTTGCTGTGTTTATTGCGGCTGTTGCAAGATGGCTAAAGTTAAAAAGAATTAGATTAAATAGAGTATAAATATAGTCCATATATATTAGAGAAGCGAAATGACTTCCTCTTCGGTTAACCCCAATATTCTCATACCGGGCCTGACTGTATCTTAAGCTAATCATTAATATTTTAATGAAAAACCAACTCACATTTAGTCGATGAACTGCATACCTTTATCAGGTACTTGGCTGCGGATATTCTATATATCCAAGGCGTTTTTACCTTATAACGAGTCATTACCTGTTCCATTAATTATATTGCTATATTAACTTGGTAGACTTGGTTTTAAGATTTCCCCGCAATTTGAGAGTTTCGCCTTATATAAGACTAGACAAAGGTTTACTTTGCCTTTATTGATCAAGAGTATATTCTCTATGTAAGCAAAATTAATCTTTTTTATTCACCGACGCTTCGCAGGCCCAGGACTAGGTCCAGAGGCCTAGGCCGGAGGGTAGATTTTTTTAAATCTATTATTTTATTCAAACCCTTTTCAGTTAAATGTTCTTTATTTTTAATAAGAACGGCAGCTTCTTTAAATTTAAGATAATCATTATATTTAGTACCTTTAATTTGATATTTTTCAAAAAAAGGTATAATATGTACAATTATATCATCAATCTTTGTTACTATAAACTCGCATACTTCTCGGTTTTTATATTGAGCTACATAACCACAATTAAAAATTCTAACTAGATTATTTAATAACAATAAATCTCTTGAATCTTGAGCTACAGAAAAACGTAATCATACTTTATTACCAGAGATAGTTATATAAAAATTAGATTCAACACCCCCCCCCTATAGGGGGGTCGTGGAATCCTGCTATTCATTCGGAACATATATTGTTTAACATATTGTTATCAACAATTATTCTTTTAACTCCTACTATTGAAGGGAAAGATTCTTTTAAACTTTTGGGTAAACCTCAATTAAGAGATGCCCTTTGCTCTAAAATTTCTTTTAATCCTTCCAAATTAGTATGTTTATTCTCTGACATTAGTAATACAATTTGTTTAAATATAAAAAAGTCTGGATATTTATTAGTTAATAAAGGATATTTATCAAAATGTGGTAAGATTATATTCTTTAAACTAGTTATATCGCTGACTCTAAACTCAACTGTAGACTTATTGTTTATTTTGGATATGTATCCTATACCCTTAAAATAATTTTGAATTAATAATAATAAAGCTCTGTCTTTTTCATGTAATTTTATTTGAAATCTAGCTTGTACATTTCATCCTATTTTATACCTAGGGTTTTTTAATATAGTTACAACAAAAGAACTTTCAGCATCTGAGAATCCGGTTACAAATAAAGGATTTAGGGTTATTTTTCTATCAGTAGAATAATTCCTTCGTTGAATTATGTTACTAGATAAAGGGAATAAATTAAAATGTGAACAAGAAGAATTTAATTTTGGATTTTTATTAAGAGAATGAATTAATCTATAGAAAAAATTGGGTAGATTACCCTTGTAAATATTTATTTATTAAGATGTCCTATACACATCCACCAGAAGGGTGGACCTAAAGTTTACAATATTCAGGTCGGCGCGAAGCACAAAAACCTTGTGAGCTCTAAGTTTTAAGGTCTCAAGATATCATGCTATTTAGTATAGATAGGGAAAATTTAGGTTTATTCATATCTACCATTATTCATACCTTCTTTTATCTTTTGTATTTCAGCTAATCCTTTATCATTCAGGTGACCCTTCTCTTTTACTAACTCGGCTATTCGGATAAAGTCCTTAAAATCAGCTAATTTACAACCAACAATCTTATATTGTTGAAAAAAAGGAAGAATTTTCGACTGAATGTCTATAAACTTATGGACCCTAAAGGTTACCCAACGGTTATTAGAATTAAATTTTCCACAACCAAAGAAAGATATAAAACCTCTTAATAACTGTTCATCCCTACTATGTTGACTGACGCTAAACTCTAATACCACTTGATAACCAGTTTTATAATTAGGAGATTTTTTGACACCTACATAGAAACACCCTTCTCCTGACACAAACCCCGCCATTCAAGAAGGATTGGGGATAAGATGATCGGAGGTTCTGACAAATCTGGGGTAAGGAGTTACATTAGGAAAGCTAGCCTTTAATTCATCTGATAGCCCAATATGTACATATTGAAGCTCTAATAGCTACAATATCTTTTACACCTTCCATAGTTAAATGTTCCTTAAGCTGGATTTTGGTAATAATTAGTTTAAAGAGCATAAAATCAGCTAATTTCTCAGACTTTAAAGGAAAAAGATCGAAATGAGGAATTATAACCTCAGTAATATGCGATAATGAAGAAATTTTGTAAGTATACCCAACTCCTCCCGTTTTTGTATAAATTCCTCCGTAACCCCCAAAATAAGTTTGAATCTGCTGTAAAAGGGTTAAATCTCTTATATGTAGATCGATTTGAAAATTACAAACTACTTGTCAACCTGTTTTAGTGCGAGTATCTTTAATTATACTAGTTCTAAAACAACCTTCAGCATCCACAAGTCCCGTAATAAATCAAGGGTCTAAACTAGGTAATTTATGGCTAGTATCCGATAAATATCTCACGGCGTATCCCTCCTTCGGAGAAAATTTATCCTTATAAGCGTAGTTATTTAAAAGAGCGATAGAAGAATTGTGAGTAGGCCATATTGATCTAATAAAATTACAAGGGACTACTGCATTTTTTCTAGAATTCGGGAAGTGCACTTTACTTAATCTATAGAACGTTTTCGTAACCTTTACCGTATAAGAGTCTACTTTGCGGACTCTTACTTAGGAGAGCTGGTTATATACATTTAAGGTAGAGCTACTAAGGTAGACGCTACAGATAATAAGCTCCTTCATATAAGGAATCTTCCACCATTCAAACTCTCTCCGATTAGAAATAAATCTAATAAGAGATCTGAAGTGTAACACACTGGGAAAGTTACTTTCCTCCCTTCATAAGGATGATGCAAGCTTCAAGTCTGCAAGATCTACGCTCGTACTTTATCTAAACCCTGAGGATTTTAGATATTTTCACTCACCATCTACTGAGGATGATTACCCCTTCTGTACATTTACTTAAAAAAGAAGGGTGAAAACTACCACCCGTCTCCAGGCTGCTAGAGTACACCTTAACCCTCTATTTCTAAACCCTTAAGGATTTAGTGGGGGGGACTGCCGTCTACTCGTTGCTCTTTTCCCATCTCCTTTGTTAGCTATTTCTGAGACTAAATATAGCGTTCAATCTCTATATTTATATATATCTCTCTTCAGTATTTACTTTTGTAAAAATTAAAGAAAAATCAAGAAATCCAGATCAAAGAAAATGAGGTTAGATCCGCGATTATCCTTTCTTTTCATCACTCAGTACTTATTACTATACCCAGATGATTAGTCTGGCCACTCCGAAACTTTTCATTCATTCTCAAAAAAACCTTGGAAGAATACCCAATTATACCGTGGGCTATATACAACGGTCATATCCCCTCTCTAAAAAAGAGGGGTGGGTCCTTCGTGCGAGTACCCTGGGCTTACTAAAATAAGTAAATGAAACAGTATTATGTATCAACCTTATGTACTAAAGAAGAAGTTAATGAGATAGGGATATACCCTGGAGTTTAGTATACTGAGCATCGGAGTTCCCCGGAGTTTGGCAGAATTATAAGCCTACCCCCCCCGCCGCTCCCGCGGGGGGCTTAAGCTACTAGAATACCTAAACCTATAGCAGATTCTGCACCTGCTACAACTATTATATAAATAGCATAAGTTTGGCCAATTATATCGTCCATATTAAGTGAACTTAACAATATTAAGAATGTTATAGATAATAGCATTATTTCTATCGAAATAAGCATTAATATAATATTTTTTCTATTTAATACGAAACCTAAAATTCCGATTAAAAAAAGTATCAAGGTAATATTCATTATTTATTTATTAAAATATAAATTATTTTATCTGACCGTACGCTCCACTTAAGTTTCGTAAGAATGAGCCCCTGCCCCGCTTTATTAGTGGTATCGTCCCTATATTATACCTCCTGTCAGTACGTCAATACGTCAGTAGTCAGTAGTCAGTAGTCAGTAGTCAGTACGTCAGTATATCAGTACGCCTTTTCCTTTTTTTTCCACCGGTTATAATTATATAGAATATTTAGAATTTAGCCTTAATTGCTGCGAAGCGCGAAGCAGAAATTCTCGGTTTATTGCGTTTTATTATTTTTACCACCTTTTTAAAAAAAAGGGGGTGTTTTATTATACAATAATTCTCATTTTAGATTCGAACTAAAAACCAGAATATTAGAAGTATTCTGCTCTACCGATTGAGCTAATGAGAATTAATTTAAGCAAAGAGAAAAAAAATCTTTACTTAAATTAATAGTCAAGTATTATACTACTATATTAAAAATAAATTTTTGTTTGTTGCCGTTGTTGCCGTTGTTGCCGTTGTTGCCGTTGTTGCC
>JAEYXI010000377.1 GCA_023428515.1 Pseudomonadota bacterium
CTGCTGGAGCGCAAGACCGACCGCCTCTCCGGCGGCGAGATGCAGCGCGTGTCGATCGGCCGGGCGATCGTGCGAAGCCCCCGTGTCTTCCTGATGGACGAGCCGCTGTCGGCGCTCGACGCCAAGCTGCGCGAGGCGCTCCGCACCGAGCTCAAGAACATTCAGATGAACCTCGGCCTGACCTTTCTCTTCGTCACGCACGACCAGATCGAGGCGATGTCGATGGGCGACAAGATCGGCGTCCTCAACCACGGCCATCTGGTGCAGACCGGCACGCCGAACGAGATCTACAACAATCCGAAGAACACATTCGTCGCGCGCGCCGTCGGCTCGCCGCCGATGAACCTGATCGACGGCAAGCTCGTCTCGGGGCGCGCCGTGATGGCGCCGCTGAATTTCGAGCTGCCCTATGGCGGCTCCGCCGGCGGCACCGTCGAGGGACGGCAGCTGACCTTCGGCATCAGGCCGGAGGATCTGGTGGTGGAATCCGGCGCGCCGGTCGAGGCGAAGGTGCACGACGTGGAGAACCACGGCGTGGAAAAGATCCTCACGCTGCGCGTCGGCGACGCCATGCTGCGCGCCACCGTCCCGGCACAGACCAACCTCGCCATCGAGGAGGCGGTCCGCTTCTCGTGGAACCCTGGGAAGGTCGTGCTGTTCGATCAGGCGAGCGGCGAAAGTTTGAGGCACGCGAAGTAAGGCGACGGAGTCCCCTCCCCCTTGAGGGGAGGGAGGCCAGACGCAGTCTGGCCGGGTGGGGTCGCATCGGCAGCGCTCGACATTCCTTTGCGTCGCGCGGTTTTGACGACCCCCTCTGGCTGCTTTGCAGCCATCTCCCCCCTCAAGGGGAGAAGATGCGGCCCTCAAGCTGCCAGCCAGTGCCTGTGCATATCCGCGGCGCGGGCGAGCTGCGGGGCCGTCTTGAACTCGTGGCCGAGAGTCGCGGCGGCGCGCCATGGCCAGCGAGGGTCGGCGAGCAAAGCGCGGGCGATCGCCACCATGTCGGCGCGGCCACCGGCTACGATCTCTTCTGCCTGCCTGGCGTCGTCGATCAGGCCGACGGCGCGCACGGGAACGCCGACCGCCTTCTTCACGGCTTCGGCGAGATGCACCTGATAGCCGGGTCCGGTCGGAATCTTCTGGTGCGGGGAATTGCCGCCGCTCGAGCAGCAGATGTAGGACGCGCCGGCGTCATGCAGAGCGCGGGCAACCTCGATGCCTTCCTCGACCGGGAGCCCGCCATCGACCCAGTCAGTGACCGAGATGCGCGCGCCGAGCATCAGCTTCGGCACGGCGTGTTTGACCGCCTTGGCGACCTCGACGGCCAGCCGCACGCGGTTCTCGAACGAACCTCCCCATTTGTCGGTGCGCTGATTGGAAAGCGGCGAGATGAACTGGTGCAGCAGGTAGCCATGCGCCGAATGCAGTTCGATGAAATCGAAGCCGGCGCGCTCGGCGCGATGCGCGGCGCTGACGAAATGGCCGATCAGCGCGTGGATCTCATCCTCGGTCAGCGCGTGTGGCGTGTGCCAGCCGTCGGCGAAGGGCAGCGCGGATGCCGACACCGTCTGCCAAGGATCCTGGTTCGGCTTCAGTGGCCCGCCGCCTTCCCAGGGGCGCTGGCAGGAGGACTTGCGGCCGGCATGCGCGAGCTGCACGCCGAATTTCGTGCCTGATAAGGCAACCCGCTTCGCAGCATCAAGCGTGCGCTTCGCCGCCGCCTCGTTGTGGTCCGAGTAGAGGCCGAGGCAGCCATGCGAGATGCGGCCGCGCCGCTCGACGTCGGTCATCTCCATGGTGACCATGCCGGCGCCTGACAGGGCGTAGGTCATCCACTGCTGCAAATGCCAGTCGGAGGCCGAGCCGTCGTCGGCGGAATACTGGCACATCGGCGCGATGGCGATGCGGTTTGGAATTTCGAGACCGCCAAGCGTGATCGGCGAGAAGAGATTGTCCGTCATGAGAAGCTCCTGGAAGGGGTCGGCCATACTTAAGCGGCTGCCGCTGTCGCGCAACAGTGTGTGTGGCAGGGGCTGATGGGCCAGCCCCATGGGTCTCGTCGTCACTACGCCCGAAGACGCTCGTGCTGCTACGCCGGAAAGCGCCTGCGATAGTGTTCGACAACATCAGGATTGCGCAGGTTGGACGGCAGTTCGCCCGACAGCACGCGGATGGTTTCCTCCGCCGCGCCGATGCCCATGCGCATCATGCTCTCCTCGGTGATCCCAGCCATATGCGGCGTGATGATCACGTTGTCGAAGCTGAAATAGGGATGGTCGGGCGGCAGCGGCTGCGTCGAGAATACGTCGAGCGCAGCGCCGCCTATGCGGCCTTGGGATAGCGCATCGATGAGCGCGGCGTCCTCCACGACAGGCCCGCGCGAGACGTTGATCAGCAATGCGCCGGGTTTCATGCGGGCGATGCGGTCGCGGCCGATCAGCCCCGTGGTCTCCAGTGTCAGCGGGCAGCACAGCACGATGATGTCGCTCGCCTCGACGAGTTCGTCGACGGAAGCGAAGCGGACATGGTCGGGCAGGTCGCGCGGCGTGCGGCTGTTGACGATCACGTCGAGGCCGAAACCTTTCGCCGCGATGTCGGCGATGTGGCGCCCGACCGCGCCGAAGCCGATGATGCCGACGGTTCGGCCGGAAAGGTCGTTGCCGGAGGCCGCATGCTCGCGCCCGGCGAGCCAGCCGATCTCCCTGAGGTCGTGGTCGACTCTGCGGAATTTTCGCAACAACGCCATCGAGGTCCAGATGGCGTGTTCGGCAACCGTGCGGGCGTTGGCGCCCGGCACGTTGGCGACCAGCACGCCGGCCCGGGTCGCCGCCTCTATCGGGATCATGTCGAGGCCGGCGCCGTGGCGGATCGCCGCCCGCAGTTTTTTCGCGCGCTCGAACAGCACCGGCGGGAGGTTGGCGCGCACGATGACGATGTCGGCGTCGCGCGCCTCATCGGCCAGCGTCACCGCATCATTCGCGGTCGCCACCACGAGCTTGCCGTGGCCCTTGAGCAGGGACGCCGCCTGCTCGTGCAGCGGATGGGTCGAGAAGATGACGGGCTTTTTCTGACGAGGCATGAGTTCTTCGAAACCTTTGCCACCACACTGCGGCCCAGCCGCTCATCTACGCTCACCTGCAGCCTACGACCGCACGCGATCTGGTTCCCACTTTTCCCGGATTTGCGCTAGAGGGTTTTCGCTTTCCTCCGCAGCGCGAAGCCACTCTATCTACTTGTTTTTATGCAATTCCGGGCGCGCCCCGTACTTTGCCGGGATTGCGCTAGGCCGGCGCAAGCGTCTTCCCCGCCTCCTCGGTGCCGCCCTGGATGAGGCCCTTCCAGTAGCTCTCGACGCCCTGGAGATGTGCGCTCATCAGCGCCTGGGCGAGATTGCCGTCGCGCTTCACCAGCGCGTCGAAGATCTGCAGGTGCTCGCCATGCGATTTGCGGCCGCGCTCGGGGTCCTGGAAATAGATCGGCAGGCGCTGCTCGCCCATCACGTAGTAGACGCTGCAGACCTTGTGGAAGACGCTGTTCTTGGTGGCGCGCACGATCTCCAGGTGAAAATCGCGGTCCTCCCTGGCGATGCCCTCGCCGGCGTCAAGCCTGAGTTCCGTCTCATGCAGGATCTCGCGCAAGCGCTCGTAATTCTCCTCGGTCGCCCTGCTGCAGGCGAGCTCCGCCGCCTTGATCTCGTGGATCTTCCGGAGCTCCACCGTCTCGTAGATCTGGATCGGGTCGAGCGGCACTCCGGCCTTGGCGAACAGCGCCATCGCCTCGACGCTTGCCTGCCTCGTGGTGAGATAGATGCCGGATTTGGCGCGTCGCTCGACGATCTGCATGGCCTCGAGAATGGCCAGCGCCTCGCGGATCTGTCCGCGGCTGACGGAAAAATGCTCGGCCAGCTCGCGCTCGGAAGGCGTGCGCCCCGTCTCCTTGTTGGATGCGGAGAACAGGTAGGCGGCGAGCTCGGCGAGCAGATTCTTCTCTTTCATGGTCCGTCCTCTACGCAATTCCGGACGCAAAACCGCTATGCACTTTTGCTGGAATTGCTCTAGGCGCCCTGCGCGTGGGCCTCCAGGAACTTTTCCGACACGGTAAAACCGAGGCCAGGCTTTTCCGGGATGGCGATCAGGCCGTCGCTGACTTCGATCCGCTCCTCGGCAAGGTCGTGGATCATCGGATTAGCCCCCAGCGAATATTCCACTGTGAAAGCAGCCGGCGACGCCGCGCATATATGCAGCCCGGCAAAGAAGCAAGGCGCGCCGGCCCAGAGATGCGGCGCGAGGCGGAGATTGAAGGCGCTGGCGATCGCGCCGATCTTCATCGCCTCCGAAATGCCGCCGCAGAAGGCGGGGTCCGGCTGGAAGATGTCGGCGGCCTTGAGCACGGCGAGATCGCGGAAGGCGTATCGCGTCGCCTCGCTCTCGCCGGTGGAGACCGGCACGCTTCCGCTGGCGCGGAGCTCGGCCATGCCCGGCTTGTCGTCGGCGATCACCGGCTCCTCGAACCAGGCGAGGTTGCAGTCCTCGACCATCTGGACGAAGCGCCGCGCGCCGGCGACCGTGTAGGTGCCGTGCGCGTCGACGGCGAGCTCGATGTCGGGGCCGATCGCCTCGCGCGCCGCCTTGACGCGCGCTGCCGAGACATGCGGCGCGCCGTCCATGGCGCCGACCCGCATCTTCACCGCCTTGAATCCGCCCTGGTCGATATAGGATTGGAGTTGCTCGCCGATCCTGTCGGCCGGGGCCCAGCCGCCCGAGGCATAGGCCGGCATGCGCTCCAGCTTGCGGCCGCCGAGCAGCCGCCAGACCGGGACGCCGAGCGACTTGCCGAGAATGTCCCACAGAGCGATGTCGACCGCCGAGATGGCTGAGATTGTCAGGCCGCGCCGGGCCATCTGCGGCATGGCATGGCCCTCCTTCACCGCGAGATCCGAGCGGACGCCATTATAAAGCATTTCCCAGATCACGCCGATGTCGCCGGCATGTTTTCCGACGAGCTGCGGGCCGACCTCGTGGTTGAGCATATGGACGAGCGCGCCATAGTCGCCGGCGCTGCCTGCGGCGTTCTTGCCTTCGCCCCAGCCGACCAGCCCGGCATCGGTCTCGATGCGCAGGATGGCGGCTTCGAAGGTTCGCACCTGGCCGAAGTCGCTGCGGTGCTGGCGGCTTGTCTCGATGGGGACGCGGACCCACCAGGCCCTGACACTCTTGATACGCATACTGCTCCTTCTGGGTGCGGTGGGTCGCTGGTGGGCCGGCCGTCAGGCCGGCATCTTCTTGCCGATCAGCGGCAGGATGGTCTCGGCCGTGATGCGCATCTGGTCGGTGTAGAATTTCTCCGTCAGCACGCTCGAGCCGTGGTCCTGGATGAACTTCAACTGCTCGGGCGAGATGTCGACGGGATTGCGCTCGACCATGTCCGGGTAGCGGTTGGCCGGCGTACGGTCGACCGGCGCGACGAACTCGTTGGTGAGCGCGCCGTCATAGCCGATGTCCTTGAGGATGCCGACGATCTTCGGCCAGTCGATGGTGCCGAGGCCGGCGGCGAAGCGGTTGTTGTCGGCGATATGGAAGTCGAACAGGCGCTTGCCGGCCTTGCGGATCGCCTCCTCGACGTCGAACTCCTCCATGTGGATGTGGTAGGCGTCGAGGCAGACGCCGCATTCGGGGCTGACCGCATCGGCGAGCGCCAGCGCCTGCTCGCCGCGGTTGAAGATGTAGGTCTCGAAGCGGTTGAGCGGCTCGATCGCGATCCTGACGCCGACCTTCTTGGCGTGGGTGAAGCATTCGCGGGTGGCGTCGACCAGCCACTGCCACTCCTCGGCCTCGGTGGCGTCAGGCGTCACCTTGCCGACGGTGCCGGGGACCAGCGTAATGATCTGGCCGTCGAGCTCGCTCACCATGGTGAGCACGTCCTTGACGTATTGCACCGAGCGCTCGCGCTGGCCCTGGTCCTTGGCGGCGAGGTTGCGCTCGCCGAGCATCAGCGTGACGGCGCCCCAGCAGCTTATGCCGTATTCCTTGAGGAGCTTGCGCGTCTCGGCCGGCTTGTACTGCTCGGGCTCGCCGGAAATCTCGATCGACTCGTAGCCGAACTTCTTGATCCGCTTGAGCGTGACTTCCAGCGGCTCGGCGCGCATCCAGTTGTGGGTGGACAGATGCATGGTCTTCTCTCCCGAAATTCGCCCGTGCGCCTGAAGCGCGACGGCATTGGCTCCTCTTCCCTCCCCGCTCAATGAACCGGTCCAATCTGGTTCGACCAATTGGGGCTGGATCGACCTCTATAGCAAAAAAAATCCACTCGCAAGCCGATGGCGGCAGATCGCAGACATATCACTTAAGTCATTGATGAAAATGCAATTATTGCGGAACTCGAAAATTTCCCGAGGTTCGGTTCACTGCCTGGGTTGGCTTGACCAGATCGTGAAATTTGGTAATACCAGAATGGGCGGGTAAACATGGAAAGCCGATTAGAGTGCTGAGTTCGGCGTCCATGAAGAGGCTAATGGCCGGCGGCTGGTGGGCGCCGCCGGCCATGGTCCTCGCGAGGAGAGCCGGGCCGCCAGGCCCTGCCGAACCCGCTGGACATTTCGCGACAAGGATGCAAACCGATTGCTGACCGCCGGAGGTCAGGACGAGGGAGGATTTCGTGCCTAAGACGATGAAGGGACCCGCAATATTCCTGGCGCAGTTCGCGGGCGACGCAGCGCCGTTCAACTCGCTGAAGTCGATCACCAAATGGGCCGCAGGGCTCGGCTACAAGGGCGTGCAGATCCCGACCTGGGACGGGCGGCTCTTCGACCTGAAGAAGGCGGCAAGCTCGAAGGCCTATTGCGACGAGGTCAAGGGCATCTGCGCGGAAGCCGGCGTCGAGATCACCGAGCTGTCGACCCATCTGCAGGGGCAGCTCGTCGCGGTGAACCCGGCCTATGACAGCCAGTTCGACGGTTTTGCGCCCGCGTCGGTGCACAACAATCCGAAGGCGCGGCAGAAATGGGCGGTCGAGCAGATGAAGTTCGGCGCCAAGGCCTCGCGCAATCTCGGGCTGGATGTCTCGGTCACCTTCTCCGGCGCGCTCGCCTTCCCGTATCTCTATCCGTGGCCACAGCGACCGGCCGGACTGATCGAGGAAGCCTTCGCCGAGCTCGCCAAGCGCTGGAAACCGATCCTCGACGCCTATGACGATGTCGGGGTCGATGTCGGCTACGAGATCCATCCGGGCGAGGACATTTTCGACGGCGCGACCTTCGAGATGTTTTTGGACGCGGTCGGCGGACACAAACGCGCCAACATCAACTACGATCCGTCGCACTTCCTGCTGCAGCAGCTCGACTACCTCGACTTCATCGACATCTATCATGAGCGCATAAAAGCCTTCCACGTGAAGGACGCGGAGTTCAACCCGACCGGAAGGCAGGGCGTCTATTCGGGTTACCAGGGCTGGGTGAACCGCGCCGGCCGCTTCCGCTCGCTTGGCGACGGTCAGGTCGATTTCTCCGGCATCTTCTCCAAGCTCGCACAGTACGACTACGACAGCTGGGCGGTGCTCGAATGGGAATGCTGCCTGAAGCACCCGGAGGACGGCGCGGCCGAGGGCGCCCCCTTCATCGCCAGCCACATCATCCGCGTGACGGAGAAGGCGTTCGACGATTTCGCCGGCGGCACGACGGACAAGAAGCTGCTCAGGAAGATGATGGGGATCTGAGGCAGTCGGCAGATAGGCAGTAGGCATTCGGGATAGTCGGCACGAATTTATATATAATTGCCGGCTGCCGATTGCCGACCAACGAGGAGAAACTAATGGTCAGCGGCAGACAGGTAGAATCCGGGCAAGGCCCGATCCGCTACGGCATGGTGGGCGGCGGCCAAGGCGCCTTCATCGGCGGCGTGCACCGGCTGGCGGCGCGCATGGACGGCGAGTTCCAGCTGGTGGCGGGCGCGCTGTCGTCCAACGCGGAGCGGGCGAAGGCCTCGGCTGCCGAGCTCGGGCTCGATCCCTCCCGCAGCTATGGTTCCTTCCTCGAGATGGCGAAGGCGGAAGCAAAACGGCCGGACGGCATCGAGGCCGTGGCGATCGTGACGCCGAACAATGTGCACTATCCCGCGGCGAAGGCGTTCCTGGAAGCCGGCATCCACGTCATCTGCGACAAGCCGCTGACCTCCAATCTCGCCGACGCGAAGAGGCTCGCGGCGCTGGTCGCAAAGACCGGGAAGGTGTTCGTGCTGACGCACAACTACACCGCCTATCCGATGGTCCGGCAGGCGCGCGACATGGTGGCGAAGGGCGTGCTCGGCGACATCCGCGTCGTGCAGGCCGAATATCCGCAGGATTGGCTGACCGAGGACGCGGCTGCTGCCGGCTCGAAGCAGGCGGCATGGCGCACCGACCCGAAGCAGTCCGGCGTCGGCGGCGCTTCCGGCGACATCGGCACGCACGCCTACAACCTCGCGCGCTTCGTGTCGGGTCTTGAGCTCGCCGAGCTGTCGGCTGATCTCGACGCCTTCGTGCCGGGCCGCAAGGTCGACGACAATCTCAACGTGCTCCTGCGCTTCAAGCCGGTTGGCAAGGCGCATGCCGCCAAGGGCATGATCTGGGCGAGCCAGGTCGCGCCCGGCCACGAGAACGGGCTGAAGCTCAGGGTCTACGGCACCAAAGGCGGCATCGAATGGGTGCAGGCCGATCCGAACTATCTCTGGTACACGCCGTTCGGCCAGCCGAAGCAGCTGATCACGCGGGCGGGAGCCGGCGCCAGCCAGGTGGCGGCGCGGCTGACGCGCGTGCCTTCAGGCCACCCGGAAGGTTATCTCGAAGGTTTCGCCAACATCTACCAGGAAGCGGCGCGAGCAATCCGCGCGGCGCGCCGGAAGGGCGGCAAGCCGGCTAAGGATGTCATCTATCCGACCGTGCAGGACGGCGTGGAAGGCGTCGCCTTCGTCGAGGCCTGCGTGAAGTCTTCTAAGAAGAACGGGGCGTGGACGAAGCTCTAGGTTCGTCCGACTCGGCAGGCAGGTAAACACGTTAGACTGTCATCCTCGGGCTTGTCCCGAGGATCTGCCGCAAAGCATCGTTGGCTGCGAACTTTGAAGCCGTTGTTGGC
>JAEYXI010000375.1 GCA_023428515.1 Pseudomonadota bacterium
CGAGCGGCGTCCCCCTGGATCATCCAGAACTCGCACCGCTCGCTCTTCCCGAGGGCGTCCGCCCGGGCCGTTATTTCCTCTACCGGCGAACCGGCAGCTAGCCGGCACGCTTCATACAGCCGCGACGGGATCGCCCGTCAGGGGCTTCGGCACGGCGCGGATGTTGTTCTCGCGGAAGGCCTGGAGCACGGCCTTGAGCACAGCGCGGCGGATAAGCGTCTGGCTGCCGGGCTTGGCGACAAACTTGCCGCGCACGACCAGCGTGCCGTCCTCGACGTTGGATATGCCCTGGCTCTTGAAGGTCTCCAGCAAGCCCGGCGCCAATTCCGGATCTTCGAGAAGGTCCTGGCCGATCTTCTTGAACAGCTTGCGCAGCAACTCGACGTCGGTGTCCATCGCGACGCGGAACTGGATCTTCTCGATGGCCCAGTCACGGCTGAAGTTCACGACCTTGCTGATCTGGCCGTAGGGGACCGTGGCCACCGGCCCGCGCGGATTGCGAAGCGTTACAGAGCGTACCGAAATCTTCTCGACCGTGCCCTTGGCGCCTGACGTCTCGATATATTCGCCGATGCGGAACGCGTCATCGACCAGGAAGAAGAGGCCGGAGACGATGTCTTTCACCAGCGTTTGCGAACCGAAGCCGATGGCCAGGCCGAAGACGCTGAGGCCTGTGATGAGAGGCCAGACATTGACGCCCATCGACACCAGAACGGTCAGGAATGCGAGCGACACGATGGCCGACTTGCCGATTAGCGAAATCAGAGGGACGAGCGTGCCGAGACGCGAGCGCGGCGTCGCCGCAACAGCCTGCGCGCGCTTGTCGTTCTGTGCGATCCGGGCCATCGCCGCTGCCAGGAGGCTCCACAGGAAAGCGCCGGCCGTAGCGATCAGCGCCACGTGGAAGGCCTCGGCGGCGATGCTGTGCAAGTCAAGTCCAAAGCCCGAGGCGAGCGGCGAGGCCCAGATAGCGCCAAGCATGGTCAGCATGACGATGAGCACGGCGAAACGCGCCGTCTGGCGCAGCGCCACGCCGATGATCGAAACGCGCTCGGCCTCCATCGCCAGATTCACCTTGTTGGCGATCAGCGCATCGAGATGCGGTGTCAGGAACACGATCACGACGGTCAGGAGCACCGTGCCGCCCGGCAGCGGAACGCCGAGCGTCAACGCGACCTCGGTTGTCACGAAGGTCACGACGAGGAAGCCGATCACCAGTCCCGGCCAGAAGCGGGCGAGCCAGCCACGCCAGCGATCGCGCGGTTTCGATCCGGCGACTGCTGCTGCCAACGTCTTTCGATGACGCCAGACGGTCCAGCCGAACAGACCGAAAGCGGGCAGCGCAAGCACCAGGCTGGAAAAGATATCGCGCAGGCCGGGACCGGCTCCCCAGAGCCTGAGCGTGGACATGAAGGCCAGGCCGAAGAGGCTCCAGCCTATGGCCACCGAAAGGTCGCGTGCGAGCGCCGCGAGGCGGCCGACCGGGCGGGCGTATGATTTGGTGAGCAGCGCCCGGATCGCGAAGATGGCCACGAGGCCGAAGGCCGTGACCACGATCCAGATACGCAGCGTGCGCACGGCCAGCCCCTCGGCCGGCAGCAGCCGCTGCACGATCACGCCGGCGACAACGGCGACGAGCGCGGCTGCCAGTATGGAAAAAAGCCGGCGCCAGGAGCCTGCGTCGCTGCGGCCGAACCGGCGACGGCAGAACAGGAAGACGCCACCCGTCACGAGCACCACGAGCAGGATCTTCAAGGCAAGCGCTGCCGCGCTCGTGCCGCCCGCGGCGAAGGAAGCGTGCAGAGCTGCAAGCTCGGGGTTTACGCTTGCGAGCGCGCTGACACGCGCGTCGAGGCCGCTGACGAAGCGGCCCATGACCTGTTCGACCCCCGAAATGATCGACGTGACGTCAGCCGATGCCGGCGCTGTTGCCTCTTCTGCCATAGTCCCCTCGATGCGGACTTGCCGCTGATCCGCCCCCTGCGTTCGGGGACTATAGGGGGATTCGGCCGGGAACAATATCCATGAGGCAGGCTCGGCCGGATTCTTGCCGTGAAGGTTAAGCCATGCCGAGCGCGGCCATGTAGAGGTCGAGGATGGCCTCGGCTTCCTGGCGCTCGGCCTGATCCTGCTTTCTGAGGCGGATGATCTGGCGCACTGCCTTGGTGTCGAAGCCGGTCCCCTTCATCTCGGCGTAGACTTCCTTGATGTCGTCGGCGATCGTCTTCTTCTCTTCCTCCAGGCGCTCGACGCGCTCGATGAAGGCGCGCAACTGGCCGGCGGCTACGGTCTGGCTGGTCTCGGTGATTTCGTCGGCCATCTTCATACTCCCGGCTGTATCGACTCGGCGGCGCGCAAGGCGGAGGGTTCGATGCCCGAAGCGGCGCTAGGGGTCAAGGGGCCAAAACAGAAGCGACGCGACGTCAATGCTCCTTCGGACGATTGGCTTCGAAAGCCGCCTTCTTCGCGTCGGAGGCATCCGTCTGGTATTTCTGCTGCCATTCGGCGTAGGGCATGCCGTAGACGATTTCCCTGGACTCGTCCTTGGTGAGCGGCGCGCCTTCGGCCTCGGCCGCCTCGCGGTACCAGTTGGACAGGCAGTTGCGGCAGAAGCCGGCCAGGTTCATCAGGTCGATGTTCTGGACATCCGTGCGTTCGCGCAGATGTTCGACGAGCCGACGGAAGGCGGCGGCCTCGAAATCGCGCTGCTGGGTCTCGGTGAGGTCGGCCATGGCGACGATCTTTCCCTGGTTATTTTAGCGGCCCGGTGCGCGAGCCGTAGTGCCTGACCTCATGTATATCGGGCCGGCGGTTGATCGCGTCAACGATCGGGGCGATGCGGTCGGCCCAAGCCTCGGCGCCGCTGTCGTCGGCGATAAGATCCTGCCTGATCTCGATCAGCGCATGGGCAAAGCCGTTGACGATGGCGTGGCGGTACATAGTGTCGCCGCGAAGAGCGCCGTCATAAGGCTCGTTGTCACCGACCGTCAGCAGTGGGTCTTCGGCCAGCGCATCGATCAAGGGGCGCGCCACACGGTCGTCGAGGTCCCAGAGCACGCCGACCTGCCATGGCCGCACGAAGCCCTGCATCACCGGCGTGAAGGAATGCACCGAAAAGATGAAGGGCGGCTTGCCGGATGCCGCTGCCACCGAGGCGATCATGGCGCCGACGGCGTCGTGATAGGGGCGGTAGAAACGGTCGAGCCGGCGCTGGCGCTCCTCCTCGGCCATCGGATAATTCGACGGCACGACGGTGCCGTCATAGAGCTGGCGGATCAGCGTGGGGTCGTCCTCGCCGCGGTTCGGGTCGATGAGCAATCGCGAGAAGCCGGCGACCACCGCAGGCGCGCCGGTCAGCGCGGCAAGCCTTTTCGTTACCATCTCGACGCCGATGTCGTAGGCGATGTGACGATCGAACTCGCTGGCGGGCAGGCCGAGGTCGCCATATTCCTCGGGCAGGTCGCGCCGCGCATGGTCGGCGACCAGCACCAGGCCGCGGCTGCGGTCGCCTTCAACGATTTCGAAAGGGGCAAAGACAGCCGTGCGGGTCATCGATTCAACAATATGGGGACGGTGCAGCGGATTCGCTTGGGGTTGGGTAGGTTGCCTGCCACAATGCCGTTGTTTGGCCAAGCTTTTCAAGGAATTCTGAGCCGGGCGCCACCATGCGTCGTGCAACCGCGCTAAATCGATTGGATACAGCTGGTTGCGCGCGTTGACATGCGCCGTGACTTTGCCGAAAAGGGGCGCCGACGATGCTTCTGAAACGCATAAGGGGTTCGAGGATGGCCTGTGCCGGTGGGCAGCGCATGCGATTTGCGTCGTCCTTGCCGCTGCTTTTTCTCGCGACGGTTATTGTCTCTGCCATGGGTATGCCGGAGGCGCGCGCCGATTTTCGAGTCTGCAACGCGACGCAGAACCTCGTCGGGGTAGGCATCGGCTATCGCGCCAAGGCGGGCTGGGTGACGGAAGGCTGGTGGCACATCGAAGGATCGAGTTGCAAGACGCTGATCGAAGGCCCGCTGTCATCCAGGTTTTATTATCTTTATGCAGAAGACGCCGAGCGCGGCGGTCGCTGGGACGGTGCGATCAACATGTGCGTGGCCGAAAAAGAGTTCAAGATCGCCGGCGTCAATGACTGCTTCGCGCGCGGCTACCAGCGCGCCGGCTTCCAGGAATATGACACGGGCGAGCAGGCGAGCTGGATGGTTCAGCTGACCGACGAGCCCGCAGCGGACGGCGAAGCCGCCGTCACGGGACCAACTGCTCCATGAGACGAAACCGTAACGTCAAGATACTCGCCACGATCGGCCCGGCTTCCTCGGAGGAGGCCATGCTGAAGAAGCTGTTCGAGGCGGGCGCAGACGTCTTCCGCATCAACATGAGCCATACCGACCATGAGCTGATGCGCACGCTGGTCGGACGCATCCGCTCGGTGGAGAAGGCGGTCGGCCGCCCGATAGGCATCCTTGCCGACCTGCAGGGGCCGAAGCTGCGTGTCGGCAAGTTCGCCAAGGGCAAGGAAGTGCTGAAGCCCGGCCAGACCTTCACGCTGGACGACAGCCAGGAGCCCGGCGACGCAAGCCGTGTCTACCTGCCGCATCCGGAAATACTGCGTTCGGTCGAACCGGGACATAGGCTGCTGATAGACGACGGCAAACTCGAGCTGAAGGCCGTCAAATGCGACGGCAAGTCGATCGTGACGACGGTGGTCGCCGGCACGTCGATCTCCGACAAGAAGGGCGTCAGCCTGCCCGACACGGACCTGCCGGGCGGCGCGCTGACCGAGAAGGACCGGGCGGATCTCGACGCGGTGCTGGAGACCGGCGTCGACTGGGTGGCGCTTTCCTTCATCCAGCGGCCCGACGACCTCGCCGAGGCGCGCAAGATCGCGCGCGGACGGGCGCTCTTGATGTCGAAGATCGAGAAGCCGCAGGCGGTGGCGCGGCTCGCCGAGATCATCGAGCT
>JAEYXI010000415.1 GCA_023428515.1 Pseudomonadota bacterium
TCTCCCCCCTTGCGGGGGAGATGTCGGCGAAGCCGACAGAGGGGGTCGGAAAAGGCAGCGCTCGACCTGCCAAGCCTGCTGCAGCTTCGTCCAAATCCGCTGCGCCCTCTTCAAACGCAAAAGCGGCGAAGCCGAAGCCCCGCCGCTCCACGCAAAGCTACTAGCGCTTAAGCTCAGAGCTGCCCGAGAATGTGGGCCGCGCCGGATTCGTTGACGCCGGGCTTGGTCTCGACATTGACGGCCTTCACCACGCCGTCCTCGGCGATCAGCGAGAAGCGCTTGTTGCGGAAACCCATGCCGTTCTGGCTGAGGTCGAGGTCCAGCCCCGTCGCGCGTGCGAAATCCCCGCTGCCGTCGGCGAGGAAGAGGATCTTGCCTTCGCCGCCGGTGAAGCGCGCCCAAGCACCCATCACGAAGGCGTCGTTCGTGGCGACGACCGCGATCGTGTCCACGCCGCGCGCCTTGATCGCGTCGAAGTTGTCCAGGTAGCCGGGCAGGTGGTTGTTGCTGCAGGTCGGCGTGAAGGCGCCGGGAACGCCGAACAGCACGACCTTCTTGCCGGCGAAGATATCCGCCGTCGTCAGGTCCTTCGCCCCGTCGGCGGTCATCGTCTTGAACGTGGCTTCCGGCAGTTTTTCGCCAACGGCAATGGTCATCGTGATATCCTCGCTTGGGTCGGACAGTCAGTTACCGATTTATACCGTTATCGGCAACCGCCGCTCCGGCAATCTCGATGGTCCAGATCAGAAATAGGGCAGGACGCCGTTCACCGCGCCGGTGTCGGTCACCAGCGTATAGTGTAACCCCGTTCCAGCAGGCTTTTCGTCGGGCCGGGTCACCTCCAGGGAAAAGAAGGTCTTGCCGTCGCGCTCTTCCTTGACCGGCTTTGCGAACACATAGCCGTCCTCGCCCGCGATGAAGAGATCGGCGTTCTCGGAGTTGCCAGGGAATACCGCTTCGAGCATCGCCTTTGCCTCGCCGCTCTTTTCCGTGAGCTTTAGGCCGAATTCGGCCGTGGCTGCCGGAGGCACGGCGGCGAAGGCTTTTTCGACCGTAGCAGTGTCGTCGGGATTATCAGGGTCGCTGCCGGGGTCGAGCGCCAGTTTCGCCTGCACCGGAACGCAGATCGTCTCGCAGACGCCGAGGAAGACGTCCGCGTCGATCGCGGCGGAGCCGGCAGGATCCTTGAGCGTGAACGTCACCGGCAGGGCGATCGGATAGTCGTAGCCTGCCCATTTGAAGTCGCCTTCGTCGTGCCACTGCGGGGCCGGGAAATCCAGACGCGCCGAGACGATGTTGGGGTTCGACAGAGCGTCGATCGTTGGCGGAACGCCGGCGTCGCCGGGGTCGCGCCAGTAGGTCTTCCAGCCGGGCTTCAGCTCGATGTCGAGAACGCCCTTGAGCCGGCCTTCCGCGTCCGGCACGCCCGCCGTCACCAGCCTTATGCGCGCGCCTTCCATCTCGAACCAGTTGCTGGACGACGCCTGGGCCTGCCCGCAGGCAAGCAGCGTCACGGAGATTGCGTATGTGGACAGAGCTTTCATTGCGGGCGACATTTGAACCGTACGGCAGCGCTCCGCAACGCGCAGGGAATGGAAGGGAGCATCATTTTTGCGTGAGTCAGTCTGCTTCGTACAACCAAAGCCATCTTTCATGCGAGGCCGAAACCGGCTATTTTGACCATATGGACCTTTTGCGGCAGAAAAAATCCGCAGTCCGCGGATTTCTCGACGACCAGTTCCTCATCGCCATGCCCGGCATGAAGGACGATCGTTTTGCTCGCTCCGTCATCTATGTCTGCGCCCATAGCGACGAAGGCGCCATGGGCCTGATCATCAACCAGGCCCAGCAGATGCAGTTCCCCGACCTTCTCGTCCAACTCGGCATCATGGACGAGCAGGAGGCGATCCGCCTGCCGCGCAAGACGCGCGACTTCGTTGTGCGCAATGGCGGACCGGTCGACCGCAGCCGCGGTTTCGTGCTGCATTCCGGCGACTACACGGTGGAATCCTCGCTGCCGGTGTCGAATGACATCTGCCTGACGGCGACCGTCGACATCTTGCGCGCCATCTCCGCCGGCCGCGGCCCACGCCATGCGCTGATGGCGCTCGGCTATTCGGGGTGGGGCGCCGGCCAACTTGAGACCGAGATTGCGGAGAACGGCTGGCTGACCTGCCCGGCCACGCCGGACCTCCTCTTCGACGCCGACATCGATCGCAAATACGATCGCATCCTCGCCTCGATCGGCATCGACCTCGCCCATCTCAGCCACACCGCCGGCCACGCTTAGCGGCTCTTTCCTCGCCCCGTTTACGGGGAGAGGATGTCGGCGAAGCCGACAGGTGAGGGGCCGCGCGACGTCTGAGGAAAGGCACTACGCCTGTGTGACCGGGTACTGTTCCCTGAGCATCTTCAGCACCTGGTCGCCGGGGATCGGCGCGCCGAACATGAAGCTCTGCACATATTCGCAGCCCATCTGGCGGAGTTCCAGCGCATCGCTCTCGTCCGAGATGCCTTCGGCCACCACCGACAGCCCGAGTTCATGCGCCATGTTGACCATGGACTTGAGCAGCACGGCCCGCTTCGGCGTCGTGTCGTCGACGAAGCTCTTGTCGATCTTGATCGTGTCGAACGGGAAGCGCGTCAGATAGGCGAGCGACGAATACCCGGTGCCGAAATCGTCGAGCGACAGGCCGATGCCGAGCTGCTTCAGCTTGGTCAGCACATGGTTCGTCTGCTCGGGGTTGTCCATCACCAGCGACTCGGTGAGTTCCAGCCTGAAGCAGCGTGGCTTCAGGTTCGCCCTTGCAATGACCGAGCGGACGTCGCTCACGAGGTCGCGGCGGATCAACTGACGGCTGGACAGGTTCACCGAAACCGAAAGTGGCGTATCGCCGATCTGCTTCTGCCAGCCGGCGAGGTCCTCCGCCGCCTTCTGCATGGCGAACAGGCCGAGCTGGACGATCAGGCCGCAACTCTCGGCAACCGGGATGAAATCCGACGGCGGGATTTGCCCGCGCCGCGGGTGATCCCAGCGCAGCAACGCCTCGAAGCCGGCCACGGTGCCGTCTTCCAGCCGCACGATCGGCTGGTAGGCCAGCGTGAATTCCTTGCGCTCCGTCGCCCGGCGCAGGTCGGATTCGAGTTGCAGACGGTCGGTGCCGACCGAGCGGAAAGCCGGGCGGAACGGTTCGATGCGATCGCCGCCGAAGCGCTTCGCCTGGTGCATGGCGAGTTCGGCGTCCTTGACCATGTCCTCGGCAGTATTCTGCGAGTTCGTCCAGGTGATCAGGCCGATGGAGGCCGTGAGCACGATCTCGCGCTTGGCGAAATTGATCGGCGCGCGGATCGCCTGCTTGATCGCGTCGGCTACGCCTGCGATGCGGGCCGGATCCTGCTCCGACAGCAGCATCAGCGCGAACTGGTCGCCGGCGAAGCGCGACAGCGAATCCTTGGGTTTCAGCAGCCTATGCAGGCGTCTTGCGATGGTGAGCAGGATCGTGTCGCCGGCCGAGATGCCCAGTCCGTCATTCACCTGCTTGAAGCGGTCGATGTCGATCACGAAGACGGTCGGCTGGATCTTGTCCTCCGACTTGGCGACCGAGATGATCGCCTCCAGCCGGTTCATGAACAGCTCGCGATTGGGCAGGCCGGTCAAATTGTCGTGGACGGCGTCGTGCAGCAGGCGCTCTTCAGCCTTCTTCTGCTCGGTCACCTCGACCATCGTGCCGACGCAGCGGATGACTTCGCCGTCCGATCCGACCACCGGCCGCGCGCGCAGCGAGAACCAATGATAGTGGCCGTCGGCGCCGCGCAGGCGGAAGCTCTGTCCGACCTTGCCCCGGCGATGCTCCAGCACGACATCGAGCGTGGTGCGGAACGTGTCGCGGTCGTCCGAATGCAGCGCTGGCAGCCAGGTGCGTGCCGGGCCGCCAAGGCTGTTCGGCGGCAAGCCGAGCTGCAGGCTGATGTCGGGTTTCGTCACCACGCGGTCGCGCAGCACGTCCCAGTCGAAGACGATGTCGCCCGAGCCGACCACGGCCAGCGCCTGCCGCTCCATGTCGCTGAACAAGCCCTGGTGCAGTGCGCCGCCGGCGAAGGCGTGCTGCATGACGGTGAAGCCGATGAGCAGGATGATGAGGATCAGTCCGCCGCCGAGCGCCGGCTGCACCACGTCGTTGTCGATCATGCCGGTGATCGCCATCCACGAGCCGGCGAGCCAGATGAGCACCATTACCCAACTCGGGATCAGCATGATCGCGCGGTCGTAGCCGCGTATGCCGAGATAGATGATGAGGCCGATGCCGGTGATCGCGGTGGCGGCGAAGGAGAGCCGCGCAATGCCTGCGGCCACCGCCGGGTCGATGATCGCGACGCCGGCGATCAGCACCAGGCCGCAGATCCATACGAAGGCGCCGTAGCTGAAATGCCCGTGCCATCGGTTGAGGTTGAGATAGGCGAAGAGGAACACCACGAATGTCGCGGCGAGGCCGACCTCCGTGCCGGCTCGCCATATTTGCTCGTTGCCGGGCGATATCTCGATGATCTTGTTGAGGAAGCCGAAGTCGACGCTGATATAGGCGAGCACCGCCCAGGAAAGCGCCGCCGTCGCCGGGAACATAGACGTGCCCTTGACCACGAAGAGGATGGTCAGGAACAGCGCCAAGAGGCCCGCGATGCCGATCACGATGCCGCGGTAGAGCGTGTAGGAGTTGACCGAATCCTTGTAGGGCTCGGGGTCCCAGAGATAGACCTGTGGCAGGTTGGGCGACGCCAGCTCGGCGATGAAGGTGACCACCGCGCCGGGGTTGAGCGTGACCAGGAACACGTCGGCGTCGGGGCTTGCCTGCCGGTCGAGCGCAAAACCCTCGCTCGGCGTGATCGCCGCGATGCGGCTCGAGCCCAGGTCGGGCCAGAACAGGCCGGAGTTCACCAGTCGGAAATGCGGCGCGACGATCAGCCGGTCGAGCTGTTCGTCAGTGGTATTGGCGAGCGCGAACACCGCCCAGTCGCCGGAGGACCGTTCGTCATTCGCCTCCACCTCGATACGGCGCACGATGCCGTCGGGACCGGGGGCCGTCGAAACCTGGAAGTTCTCGCCCTGGTTCTGGTAGATCTGGACTGCGCCGGAGAGGTCGAGGGCGACATTGTCGCGCGAAATCTTGATCGGCTCGATCGCCAGCGCACCCGTCGCCGCGCAAAGCACGGCGACCGCCGCCAGGGCAAATGCGGCAAGCCGCGCTTTGAGGAAATCGATCGCCAATATCAGTCCTTTGTCCTGGCATCGCGCCGATCGCCAGCGATCAGCGCGTAGAGATAATGATCCTGCCAGCCGCCATTGATCTTCAAATAGGAACGCAACAGCCCTTCGCGCGTGAATCCGGCTTTTTCAAGCACACGGATCGACCGCTTGTTTCCGGGAATACAGGCAGCCTCGATCCGGTGCAACCGCATCGTTTCAAACGCATGGCGTGCAAGCAGGTCGAGCGCATCGACCATGAAGCCCTGTCCGGCGTATCTTTCGCCGATCCAATAGCCGATATGGCCTGATTTCGCGACGCCGTGGCGGATATTCCCCAGGGTCACGCCGCCGAGCAGCTTTCCCGATTTAGCCTCGAAGATGAAATAGGCGATCGCCGCGCCGCGGGCGAAGTCCTCGTGGTAGCGCCGCAGGCGATAGCGCCAGGCCGATTTTTCCAGCTCGTCCGGCGCCCAGCTTGGCTCCCAGGGCTCCAGGAAGGCGCGACTGTCGCTGCGAAGCTTGGCCCATTCTGCATAGTCACGCGACACCGGCAGCCTGAGTATGACCCGTTCGCCCTTCAGCGCAGGAGGATCGCGCCGGAAGAACGGAAGCGCAAGCATGTGGCTGTTGCCGGATCAGACCGCGCGTCGGCGCAGGCTCGTCTCCTGACCCGGAAGCGCGTCGCGGATCGACTCGTAGGGAGCAAGCTTGCCGACCGGACCCACGGCCGCGATCGTTGGCGTGGTGGAGAAGAGACGTGAGGAAAGGTCCCTGAGGCGCTCGATCGTCAGGGCCGAAAGCCTCTCCATCAGCTCCTCCTTGGCGATCGGGCGACCGAACAGCAGGAGCTGGCGGGCGATCTGCGAAGCGCGGCTCGAAGCGCTTTCTCCCGACATGATAAGGCCCGCACGATACTGCGCGCGGGCCCTGTCGAGTTCGTCTTGTGCGATGTTTTCACCGGCCTTCTGAAGCTCGTCCACGATGACGGGAATGAGCTTGGAGATATCGCTTTGCCCCGTCGCCGAATGGACGCCGAAGATGCCGGTGTCCGAGAAGCCCCAGTGGAAGGCGTAGACCGAGTAGCAGAGGCCGCGTTTCTCGCGCACCTCCTGGAAGAGCCTCGACGACATGCCGCCGCCCAGGATCATCGACAGCACCTGTGAGGCGTAGAAGTCGCGCACGTGATAGGCGCGACCCTCGAAGCCGAGGATGATCTGCGCGGCCATCAGGTCACGGTTCTCGCGATAGTCGCCGCCGATATACTGGGCATAGGTCGGCACCAAGCTGTCGGACTTGCTGCGGAACGAGCCAAGCCGCTTCTCGACCTCGCGCACGAAGTCGTCGTGCTGCACGTCGCCGGCTGCGACCACCACCATGCGCTCGGCGCCGTACTGCCGGTTGATGAAGTCGTGGATCTGGCGCGACGTGAAGGATTTCACCGTCTCCGGCGTGCCGAGGATCGAGCGGCCGATCGTCTGGTGCCGGTATCCGGTCTCGGTGAACTTGTCGAAGACGATGTCGTCGGGCGTGTCGTGGGCGGCGCCGATCTCCTGCAGGATGACATGCTGCTCGCGCTCGAGCTCGCCGGGATCGAATTTGGACTCGGTCAGGATGTCGGCGAGGATGTCGATGGCGAGCGGTACGTCGTCGCCCAGCACGCGGGCATAGTAGGAGGTCGTCTCGACGCTGGTGGCGGCATTGATCTCGCCGCCGACATTCTCGATCTCCGAGGCGATCTGGAAGGCGCTGCGCCGCGCCGTTCCCTTGAACGCCATGTGTTCCAGAAGATGCGCCATCCCATGCTCGTCGTCGCGTTCGTTTCGCGCGCCGGACTTGACCCAGACGCCGAGTGCAACGGATTCGATGCTTGGAAGGGTTTCGGTTGCGACTGTCAGGCCGTTCGACAGACGGCTTACCTCAACACCCATATAGACTTAACTCCCTAACGCGCCGCTCGTGCACGACAGCTTATGTAATCTTCCACCATTTTTAGATCGGAGGGAAGTACCGTGTATCTTTCCTCTGCGTCCATCATGCCCGCCAGCCAGGCCGGCAGGGCGGGCCGGACCCCGCAAGCCGCCTCGACGGCGTCAGGAAATTTAGCCGGATGGGCGGTCGACAGCACGATCATCGGCGTTTCGGGCGATGCGTTTTGCCGTGCGACGTGAACTGCCGTGGCGGTATGCGGATCGAGCAGGTAGCCGTTGGCCTTCAAGGTGGAGCGGATCGTTTCGGCGGCTTCGTCTACCGTCGTGCGGCCGGCGTCGAATTAGGCGCGGATGCGCGAAAGCGTCTCCGGCTCGATCGTGAAGGCGCCCGATTGCTTCAGCCCGTCCATGGAACGGCGAACCGCGCCGGCGTCGCGGCCGCCCGCTTCGAACAGCAGGCGCTCGAAGTTGGACGACACCTGTATGTCCATCGACGGCGAGGTCGTCTCGACGACGCTCTTCATCCGGTATTCGCCTGATGCCAGCGTGCGGGCCAGAATGTCGTTGTCGTTCGTGGCGATGATCAGCCGCTCGATCGGCAGGCCCATGCGCTTTGCCGCATAGCCCGCGAAGATGTCGCCGAAATTGCCTGTCGGCACGGTGAAGGAGACGGGCCTGTCCGGGCTGCCGAGCGACAGCGCGGACGAGAAGTAATAGACGATCTGGGCCATGATGCGCGCCCAGTTGATCGAGTTCACGCCCGACAGCGCGACGCGGTCGCGGAAGCCGTGGTCGTTGAACATGTCCTTCACCAGGCTCTGGCAGTCGTCGAAATTGCCCTCGACGGCAAGCGCATGCACGTTCGCTGCAGACGGCGTCGTCATCTGCCGCTGCTGCACGGGCGACACCTTGCCGTGCGGGAAGAGGATGAAGATGTCGGTGCTGTCTCGCCCGGCGAAAGCCTCGATCGCGGCGCCCCCCGTATCGCCGGAAGTCGCCCCGGCGATCGTTGCGTGCTGGCCGCGCTCGGCAAGCACGTGGTCCATCAGCCGCGCCAGCAATTGCATCGCCACGTCCTTGAAGGCGAGCGTCGGGCCGTGGAAGAGTTCGAGGACGAAGGTATTGGCGCCGAGCTGCACCACCGGGCACACGGCCTCGTGCCGGAACGTCGCATAGGCCTCGTGCACAAGCCGCTCGAACACGGCGGCCGGGATTTCACCGCCGAGGAAGGGTGTCAGCAGCCTGACGGCTAGGTCGGGGTAGGCGAGGCCCCGCATGGCCCGGATTTCGGCGGCGCTGAACTGCGGCCATTCCTGCGGCACGTAGAGCCCGCCGTCCCGCGCAAGCCCAGCAAGCACTGCGTCGGAGAAGCCGAGGACCGGGGCGTCCCCGCGCGTGCTCACATATCTCATGCGGTTGTCCATCTGTCTGTCCGGCCTACCGGCCAATCGTTAATTTTCGCGGTCGGGTCAGTCGCATTTTTGCCCCGCGGTTGCTATAGAGCAGCCGCTTTGCGAGAGGGAAATAGGCTTTTATGGCGTTTCGGTTCACCAATGGTCGTTTTCTGACGGGTTTTGCGCTTGCCGGTTTCATGCTTGCCGCCGCAGGTTGTCAGTCGGGCGACACGGGCGGAGTGCTTGGGCTTGGCAGCAAGGAGAAAAAGCCGGAGGAAGGCAAGGTTCTGGCGAGCGAATTGCTGGCCTATTGCCCCCAGGTGACGCTGAAGGAAGACACCGGCTACTTCAACCGTTACGCCAAGGGCGGCGAAGACGATCCCGCCAAGCTGTCGTATCAGGCCTCCATTGGAGAAGTGACCCGCAGCTGCAGCCGCGCGACCGGCATGTTGACCATGGATGTGGCGGCCGCCGGGCGCATCGTGCCGGGCCCTGCAGGCGTTTCGGGGTCGATAACCTTGCCGATCCGGGTCGTGGTCCTGCAGGGCGACGAAGTTCTCTACTCCAAGCAGATCAATCATCAGGTTGCGGTCAGCGGCAACCAGGCGCAGCAATTCATCGTCAACGATCCCAACGTCACCGTGCCGATTCCGACAGCCAATACGTTGCGGGTCTTTGCCGGCTTTGACGCCGGCCCGCCCAAGAAGAAGCAGGACGAAGAGTAGCGGGCTCAGCCGTCCGACCACTCGGAGAGCGCGGCGATCACGCCGGGAAAATCGGCCCAGCGCCTGATCACCGTTTCGGCTCCCGCCTCGGTCAGCACGTCGGCATGACCGGGGTAGCTGTGGGCGGCGCCGGTGAAGCCGATGACGCGCATGCCCGCTTGCTTGGCGCCGGCTATGCCGTGGACGGAATCCTCGATGACGAAGGTTTTCGCTGGATCCGCTCCGAGCGTGGTTGCCGCGTGCACGAAGACGTCCGGTGCCGGCTTCGGCTTGCCTGAGGGCGTCTCCAGCGACGAGAAGACATGGCCGGTGAAGAACGGCGCCAGCCCGGTCCTGTCCAGCATGAACCCGATGCGTTCCGCGCGCGAATTCGAGCAGATGCAGCGCTTTGTCGTCACGGACGCGACGGCCTCGCGCGCGCCTTCGATGATGCGAACCTCGTTGCGCAGGCGTTGATCGACCAGTTCTTCTGCCTGGTCGATCAGCGAGACCTGGAAGGGGATGGCGGCCACGTCCTCGATCCTGAGCAGGATGTCCTTGAAGGTCAGGCCGGCATAGAGCTCGCTTATCTCTTCCCCAGTGATCTCGTAGCCGGCCGCGCTGATCAACTCGGCCTCGATACGCGCCGCGATGATCTCGCTGTCGACGAGCGTGCCGTCGAAGTCGAAAATGACGAGGTCTGGCTGGTGCATGATCTGGGCTGACATCGTTAAGGGAGGGGCTTCTTCAAGCGGCGCGCCATACACCATGGCCGCCGGATGCGCAAATTCCGTCCCGCGAGCTCCAGACCGCCGCTTCATTAAATCTTTACCGAGAACGGTAACCATAACGGACAGTGAACAGTAACGCGTTTTCGAGTATCAGCATGTCCGCAGCCGCTCTTCTCGACACCTCCATCTCGGTTTCCAGCCAGCCCGAATGGCTGAATACGATCCTGAAAGGCGACTGCGTCGCGGCGCTCGAAAGGCTGCCGGAAAAGTCGGTCGACGTGGTCTTCGCCGATCCTCCCTACAATCTCCAGCTCGACGGCGACCTGCATCGCCCCGACCAGTCCAAGGTGGATGCGGTCGACGATCATTGGGACCAGTTCGAGAGCTTCGCCGCCTATGACGCCTTTACCCGCGCCTGGCTGCTCGCGGCGCGCCGGGTCCTGAAGCCCAACGGCACGATCTGGGTGATCGGCTCCTACCACAACATCTTCCGCGTCGGTTCGATCATGCAGGATCTGGGCTTCTGGATCCTCAACGACATCGTCTGGCGCAAGACCAACCCGATGCCGAATTTCCGCGGTCGCCGTTTCCAGAACGCGCATGAGACGATGATCTGGGCCTCCCGTGACCAGAAGGCCAAGGGCTACACCTTCAATTACGAGGCCATGAAAGCCGCCAACGACGACGTGCAGATGCGTTCGGACTGGCTTTTCCCGATCTGCACGGGAGCCGAGCGCCTGAAGGACGACAAGGGCGACAAGCTGCATCCGACGCAGAAGCCGGAGGCGCTCCTGGCGCGCATCATGCTCTCGTCGACGAAGCCGGGCGACGTGGTGCTCGATCCCTTCTTCGGCTCGGGCACGACCGGAGCGGTCGCCAAGCGGCTCGGCCGCAACTTTGTAGGCATCGATCGCGAGCAGGCCTATATCGATGCCGCGAGCGAACGCATCGCCTCCGTGACGCCGATGGCGATCGAGGACCTGGCGACCATCTCCGGCAAGCGCGCCGAGCCGCGCGTCGCCTTCGTCAGCCTCATCGACGCCGGCGTCATGAAGCCGGGCACGCTGCTTTACGATTCCAAGAAGCGCTGGACGGCGAAGGTGCGTGCCGACGGCACGTTGGCGGTCGGCGACATGGCCGGATCGATCCACAAGGTCGGGGCGACCGTCCAGGGCCTGGATGCCTGCAACGGCTGGACCTTCTGGCACTACGAGCGCAATGGCGGGCTCACCTCGATTGACGAGCTTCGTCGCATCGCCCGGCTCGGCATGGAGCGGGCAGGGGCCTGAGGGTCCGAGGCGACCGCTTGCCGGTCAGCTTTCTTCGTCGTTGTTTCGCGAGTTCTGCGTCGTCTCGAGCAGAGCCCTCAGCCGGCCGTGGATTGGGCTAGGGGCTTTTGAGCGCCTGTCGACATACACATGGACGAAGCGTCCTTCCGCTGCGGCCTTGGTTTCGTCGTTGCGGAACAGGCCGATCTCATAGCTCACGGATGACGAGCCGATAGTCGCCACCCGGATGCCGGCCGTCACCATATCGGGAAAGGCCATTTCCCGGAAATAGCGACAGTTGGTCTCGACGACATAGCCAATCTGCTGGCCGCCGTGGATGTCGAGCACGCCCTCCTCGACCAGCCAGCCATTTATGGCGGTGTCGAAGAGCGAATAGTGAACGACGTTGTTCATGTGCCCGTAGACGTCGTTGTCCGCCCAACGCGTCTGTATCGTGCGGAAGACGTGGTAGGACGAGCGGGTGGAAGGCGCTTTCCTTGTCACGATGCGGCCCGATGGATGATGTGCGCCACCAAAAGCTCCTTAGACGCTTATGCCAAGCTGGCGAAAATCCGCCTTCATATGCATTTTGGCAGTGGACGCGAGGAACGCAACCGTTGCCCATACGTGCGTACCGCGCTGCCCCTCCACGTTTACGAGCAGAGATGTCCGTAGGCGCAGTGAGGGGCGACGCAAACGGACGACATCGAGCCATCCGTGCTCAGAGGTCTGTCACGTCGACGCGTTCGATCTTGCCCTCGACGTTCAGGTAGATCGTCTCTTCGCCTCGGCGGACCAGCTTCTCGCCCGACGTCGCGCTGGTCGCCGTGAGATGCCATGTCGACTTTGCCGCGGCAGGG
>JAEYXI010000421.1 GCA_023428515.1 Pseudomonadota bacterium
GTTGGCTCGCCCCGCCCCCCGCGCCCCCCCCCCCCCCCCGCCCCGGCCACCGCGATGGCGCTGCTGGCTGTGTCCGACGAGAGGTAAGGAACCCCCTCCGCCAAGGCACGTTACCTCTCGACACCGAAGCTGCGGAGAATGGACATGAAACGTCTTGCTCTCGCGGTCATGCTTGTCGGTGGCTTGGCGGCCACCCCTGCCCTTGCGCAGGACGACGGCCAGACCGCGTTCAACACCTCATGCCGCACGTGCCACACGATGAAGGAAGGCGATAACCGGCAAGGACCTAGCCTTGCAGGCATTATCGGCCGCAAGGCGGGGTCGCTTCCCGGCTTCAACTATTCGCCGTCTATGAAGCAATCCGGCATTACGTGGGATGAGGCGACGCTCGACCAGTTTATCGCCGATCCCGAGCAAGTGGTGCACGGCAATACCATGAAACCTTACGGCGGCATCGCCGACGCAGCACAGCGCAAGACGATCGTCGATTTCCTGAAGTCGGGTGGTTAATCTCGCTCTAAGGGCCTTTCTCGCCGGCAAGGTGGTCAGTCACCTTCTGCATCAGCCAGCCCCAGGCCTCTTTCTCCTTCAGGCCGGCGGTCTTTTCGATGGCGATCGAGAGATAGGCGACCTCCGCCTCGATCTTGTCACGCGGCAGCATGCCGAGCCGGCTGACCAGTATGGCGAGTTCCAGCACGGCAGCCTTAGCGCGGTTGAAGCCGGTGAAGGGTGCATGCGTCTCTTCCTGCACTATCAGGCAGAAATGGCGCGGCCGCACGCCGTCATCTGCGATGCTTTCCACGCGCAACACCGAATGGGCAAGCGCCGCGTCCAATCGCGGCACCGGGAAACCTTCGACCGGCACGGTCGGCCAGTCCTTGCGACCGGTCAGGCAGCCCGCGAAGATGCTGACGTCGTCGGTATAGCTGGCGACCGCGAAGGGCACGGCCGCCAGGTTGTCCAGCGTGACCGACGGGCGGAACGGCGCGATCACCCAGCCGTCTCTCTCGGCGATGATGCCGATCGGCGCGATATGCACCTTGCCGCTGCCGTCGACCGTCGTGATGATCGTTTCGCGGATATAGGGCACGGCTACCCCTCCTTCTTCGCGCGCAAGGTGTGGCCGGCTTCGGCAAGCCTGGTGCGGTCGGCTTCCGGTGCCGGCGCCGCGACGCCCCAGGCAAGCGGTTCATCCTGCGCATAACGCTTGCCGAGCCGCCAGGCGATCTCGGCTTTCATAAGCTCGGCGCCAAGATAGAAGGCATGCGCGCCGTCCGCCTCGACGCCAAGGCTGGCGAACAGCTCGAACGCATCCTGCGCGACCGCGTGGCCCTTGCTGTTGAAGATGTGGATGCCGTCCTCGGCGGTCATGATGCGGAAATTGGCGTCCCGCACCTCCGCCGCCAGCGCCGATATGTCCTCGATCGATGCGGCGAATGGCTTGCGGTCGTGCACCTGCAGCAGTCCGGGATGGTAGCTGCGCGGCAGCGCGCCGTCGTTCTTCGCGGCAAACAGGATGCGGCGGGCAAGGTCGTGCTCCTCGACTGTCCTCACGGTGTGCGGGCTGACATGCACGACAAGCACGTTGCGGATGTCGAGTTCCGAGCAGAGCCCGGCAAGCAGCGCCGTGACGCCGGAACTGTCGGCGTCGGTGAGTTCCGTGAGGTTGCCCGTGCCCATCAGCAATTCGACTTCCGGCCAGCGGCTGCGGGCCTCGATGAAGCGGCCGAGCGAGCGCGCGAAACCGAAATGGATGGGGTCGAGCACGGGATCGGCGACGAAGGATATGCCTGCCTTCTCGGCTGCTTCGATGGCGCGCCCGAGCGAATCCAGATCGCTTGGAGACGAAGGGATCAGCACCGGCGTCACCTTGTGCTCGAAAGCCAAGGGCAGCGTGTTCTCGTCGAGGCTGAGCAGATAGTCGGCGCCTGCCCATGCGCCGATGCGCAACTCGTCACGGCTGGCAGAGTCGACGCTGACGGAAAAGCCCTCGGCCTTCAGCGTGCGCACGGCCTCGCCGAGCAGCGGAAACGGCGTTTCCGGCAGGCAGCCTATGTCGATCACGTCAGCGCCGGCGGCGGCGAGTGCACGTGCACGTGCGACCAGATCCTCGATGGAAAGCGCGGGCGCATCGACGATCTCGGCGAAGATTCTGATGTCGTGGCGGGAAAGGTCGGGCGGCTGGCCGGCCCGCCCCAGGAATGGCGGCAGGGCGGCGATTTCGTCCGGCCCTCTCTGGAACGGGATGCCGAAATGCTGGGAAAGCCGCTCGACGTCGCCCCTGAAACGGCCGGGCAGGATGACGCGGTCGGTGCCTTCGGGGAGTTTCAGCCGGCGCTTTATGATCTCCTCGGTCATCAGCGCGGCGACCTTCACGCCGATGTCGACCACCTCCCAGGAAAAATCGGTTTCGCCGAGACCGACGAGCAGTTTTTCCAGCCGCGCCTTTGCCAGGTGGCCGGTGAGGAAGACCAGCCGCTCAGGCATGGCCGCCCGGCTTCGCTGGGCTGGGTCCGGATCGATTTAGTTCGGCCTGGCGGTCACGGATCGCGATCTTCAGATCGGCCAGCGACTCCACCACCTTCGTCCGCTCAAAGCTCTTCAGCTTCTCGGTGTTCTCGAGATCGATCTTGCGCGGATAGACCTTGACCAGCCCGTGCGGCGCCATCGTCTCGAGTTCAGGCGCGGTGTCGCAGGCGAAGACGATCGACGGCACACGGCATTTTCCCGCCTGCGCGAAGACATTGGTGGCGAGCGTGTCGGAAATGCCGAGCACGCATTTGGCGACCGTGTTCGAACTCGCCGGAGCGACCACCACGGTGTGGTAGACGCCATGGTAGAAGGCGCCGACCGGCACTGCGCTCGCGGTCTTGTCGTGAAGCACGCGCATCGTCTCGGGAAAGTCGAGCTTCAGCTTGTACATGCGCAGCACCTCGTTCGCGGCCTTGGAAACGAAGATGTCGCAATGTTCGAGCCCGTGGATGAGCTCGAAGCTTTCGGTGAAGAAGTGCCCGGAGCCGGTCAAGACCCATGCCCAGCGTGGCGTGTGCAACTTTTCCAGCATGTCTCAGGTCCGGCCAGGAATTGAAGAAATACCGGCCATCCCTAGCCCATTTTCCTTGCCAGCTCGACAACGGACGAGATCTTGACTCCAGGCAGCCGTCCGGATGACAGCGTTGCAGCGGCGGTGGCGGCGTCGTGGGGGCCGGCGACGAACAGATCGACCTCGGCCGGCAGCGTGTCGGCAAAATAGGTATCGACAATGCCCCTTGCCGTCAGCTCGGCGACGCTGTCGTCCTGGGCGAACGCCCTGCTCTGCTTGATCAGCAGGATCGCCTCCGCGCCGAGCTTGCCTACGAGCCACGCGGCGATCGAATCCGAGGTCACGTCCCAGGAGACCGGGATATCGGCTGCCGGAATAGCCATCGCGGACGGCAGCCAGATCGGTATTTTCCCATCGGCCAAGGCTCGCTCGATGTCCTCCGGCGAGCGTGCCGCCGAAAACCTTTCGTGGCGATCGAGGATCACATGGCCGAACTGTTCCATGGCGAGGATCGCCATAGCGTGCGCGGCGGCATCCGAGAAGCCGAGGCGCCGCTGTTCGCTACGCACCTGGTCAGCGAAAGTCCCCCCACCCGGCACGATGGCCAACGGAAGGTTGGAGCTGGCCAGCGCCGCGGCCCATACGTCCATCTCCTTGTGATCGGCCGTGCTGCCGCCGAGCTTGACGACAGCCAGTCTCATCGGGTGACGCCCTTCTTGCCACCGCCGAGAACCGCGTCCTGCCTTGTCTCCGGCTTCGGAACCGGCTTCAGCGCCGGCTTCTCGCTGACCCGCTTGCGCTCGATCTCGACTCCAACGCCGCCCGCGCCGAGCTCCAATTTCTCCACCTTCACCGTCACCCGCATGACACGCGGGTCTTCAAGCACATGGGCCGCAACCTGCTCGGCCAGCGTCTCGCTGAGCTCGACATGGCCGCGCGCGATGATCGCGCGGATGCCGTCCATGATGATGTCATAGGAGAATACATGGCGCATATCCTCCGGGTTCTTGGTGACCCTGAGAACATCGGCGGTGACGTCGAAGCGCACCTTCTGCGTATGGCCGTGTTCGAAGCTATAGGCGCCGATATTGACCGGCAGTACGAAATCCCTGACGAAAATCTTGTCCGTGCCGAGTGTCGGATCGCCCGCCCCCGGCGAATAGCCGCGCGCCGCGAGCAGCCGGTAATCGACGCTCGCGGAGCGATCGGCTTGCCGCTCCTCCGGGATCAGCGAACGGATATGCTTTACCGCCTCGGCGCTGATCGAGGCAGTGCGTTGCGACCGGTCGCAGAGCGCGCCACGAAAGCCCAGGAAATCCGGTGCGAACGGCAATAGCCTTGGAATATCAGGCGTTTCGAGTGATCCGCTCAATCCGACTTTCAGGCCGAGCGCCTTGGCGCGGCCGACGAAGACAGGGACCTGCTCGGGCGGCAAGTGGTCGAGCAGCCGGCCTTTCGTCTTGTCGGCCGTATCGACCATGACGCCGTGGAAACCGTGCCTTGCGAATACGTCCAGCAGACCGAAATCCGGCTCGCGGTCGGCAAAGAGCACGGCGATCAGCTTCGTGCGCCCCGCGACAGGCATCAGGGCTTCCGCACAGGCGGCAGCGGCCGGCGACGGGAAGAAGCCTACCTTGACGTAGTCCACGCCCGTCGCCACCACCTCCTCGGCCTTGGCGCGAATGGTCTCGGGCTCCATCGGCAGATCACCAAGCACCGCACTGGTGAGGCGGCCGCCTGCGACGGCCTTGACGACGTCCCGGATAGTATCCGTCGCGACTGCGCCCAGGGCGCCGGCTTTCGGGTCTTTCAGGTCGATGATGTCGGCGCCGCCGGAAACCGCGATTTCCATCTCGGCGAGGTCGCCGACGCTGGCCAGCATTTTTGTCATTTCTTCAGTTTCTCCAGCCTGGCGGACAGGACGTTGCGATAGAGATAGTCGATGGCTCGCCGCCAGGATTCGTCGGTGTTGCCGCGCAGATCCACCGTCGCGCTGGTCAGCGGCTGCGATGTCTCGGCGTCATGGACAAGAACGCTCATGCTGAGGATGAGTTCGGAAACTTTATAGACGACGCCCGTGAAGGCGTAGTCGGCACCAAGCTGCCGTGCAAAGTCGTCAGCGCAATTGCCGCAAGCCTGCAGATTGGCAGCCGCCGCCTTTTCGGCGAAGGGCTCGGTGTCGACCACATCAAACCCGGATTGCGCGAGATGATCGCGTAGGCGTCCGCTGATCATCTCGCGCCTCATATCCTCGGCTTCCTTCTTGCTCGGCGCACCCGGCACGAGATCGCCATGCTGAAGCTCGAATTCGAAGACCGCTACCTTGGCGGCGGCATGCGCCGCGCCGACCGCGACAGTCCCGGCTAAACTTGCCGTGATTAGGAAAGTTATGGGGGTTGCTATCGAAAATTGCTTCGCTAAGGTCATCACGGCACCGAAAAAATACTGCATCGTATGTCCGGATTCTTTTTAGCCGGCTTACGAAGCGTGGGAGAGAGAACGCCTGCTATGAAGGGCATGGTGCCGTACACCCTTGCGATCTTATTCGGACTTTTTTTGGCAAGCGTCAACGCTTGGCCGGTCCTGGCGCAGGAAACAGCACCACAGGCGGCAAAGCCCACGCAGGACGTCACGTCGATCCGGATTGGTTATCTTCGTGCGTACGAGCCGCAGTTGGCGCTGTCGGTGCTTGACGTGCCGCCGCGCGACGAGGGTGTCGCCGGGGCTAATGTGGCGATTGCCGACAACAACACGACCGGCAAGTTCATGGGCCAGGAATTCGCGCTCGACGTCACCGAGGTGAAGCCAGACGCCGATGTCGTGCAGACTTTTCGCGACATGGTCGCCAAGGGCGACCGCTATGTGCTCGCCGACATCTCGGCCGAGCAGCTGCTGTCGATCGCCGACATCGGCCGCGAGAACGGCGTGCTGATCTTCAATGTCGGCGCCACCGACGACATACTGCGCGAGGAGGAATGCCGCGCCAACGTCTTCCACACGGCGCCGACCCGCTCGATGCTGGCCGACGGGCTGGCGCAATACCTGATCTGGAAGCAATGGCCGCGCTGGGTACTGCTTTACGGCTCGCATGACGGCGACCGCGCCTTCGCCGATGCGCTCAGGCGCGCCGCCGAGCGGTTCGGCGGCCAGATCCTCGCCGAGAAGGAGTTCAAGGACACCGGCAGCGCCAGGCGCACCGATTCCGGCGTCACCCAGATCCAGCGCCAGATCCCCGTCTTCATGCAGGACCTGCCCGACCATGACGTCGTGCTGGTGGCCGACGAGAGCGAGGTGTTCGGCACCTATGTGCCCTTCCGCAGCTGGATCCCGCGGCCCGTCGCCGGCACCGCCGGGCTGATGCCGTCGGCCTGGCATCCGGCCAGCGAGCAATGGGGCGGCACGCAGATCCAGAACCGCTTCGCCAAGGCGACCGGCCGGCGCATGCTGTCGAAGGACATGTCGGCCTGGACGGCGGTGCGCATCCTCGGCGAGGCGGCGACAAGGACCCAGAGCGCGGAGCCCCAGAAGATCGAGGCCTTCATCCGCGCCGACGATTTCTCCATCGCCGCCTTCAAGGGCCAGAAGCTGACCTTCCGCAAATGGAACTGGCAGCTCAGGCAGCCGATCTTCCTCGGCGATTCCAAATCCGTCGTCTCGACCTCGCCGCAGGAGGGCTTCCTGCACCAGGTGTCGGAACTCGACACGCTGGGCGTCGACCAGCCGGAGACCAAATGCGTTCTGAACTGACGGCCTAAAAATGATCGGGAGGAGAACTTGATGCGACGACTGCCCTTTCTCGCTGCCGGGCTGGCGGCCGGCCTTACCGCCGGTCTGGCCACCGGTCTGGCCGCCGGCCCGGCCTTTGCCTACACGGTCTATGTCTCCAACGAGAAGGACAACACGGTCACCGTCGTCGATTCCGAGACCAAGGAGGTCGTCAAGACGATCAATGTCGGCCAGCGCCCGCGCGGCATCACCATCTCGCATGACGGCAAGTTCGTCTATCTGTGCGCCAGCGACGACGACACGATCGAGGTGATCGACACGGCGACCGGCCAGATCGTCAGCACCCTGCCCTCCGGCCCCGACCCGGAACTCTTCGTGCTCTCGCCCGACGGCAAGACGCTCTACGTCGCCAATGAGGACGACAACCTGGTCACCGTGATCGACATCGCGACGAAGGGCGTCATCACCGAGATCCCTGTCGGCGTCGAGCCGGAGGGCATGGGCATCAGCCCCGACGGCAAGACCATGGTCAACACGTCGGAGACGACGAACATGGCGCATTTCATCGACACCGCCACACACGAGATCACCCACAATGTGCTGGTCGATTCGCGCCCGCGCTTCGTCGAGTTCACGCCCGACGGCAAGGAGGCCTGGGTGAGCGCGGAGATCGGCGGCACGGTCTCGGTGATCGACAACGCGACGCGCGAGATCAAGCATAAGATCACCTTCGAGATCCCCGGCCTGCGCGCCGAGGCGATCCAGCCGGTCGGCGTGCGCATCACCGATGACGGCAAGAAGGCCTATGTGGCGCTCGGGCCGGCCAACCACGTCGCGGTGATCAACACGGAGACCTACGAGGTCGAGAAATACGTGCTGGTCGGCCAGCGTGTCTGGCAACTCGCCTTCACGCCCGACCAGAAGACCATCATCTCGACCAACGGCGTCTCCAACGACATCACCTTCATCGACGTGGCGACCGACGAACCGGTGCAGTCGGTGACGGTCGGGCAGTTGCCGTGGGGCGTCGTGGTGTCGCCGAATTGAACGGCCGGAAATCAGCAGTGAGGAGGAAACCATGAGGACATATCGGGCAATCGCGTTCGCAACGCTGATCGGCTTTGCCGCCGCGAGCGGCCAGGTCTGGGCGCAGGATGACGACGACGACGATGATGACGCCGCCGCCCCGGCAGCCACGGAGGCGGCAGCACCGGCCGAAAAGCCGACGCGCGCCAGCAAGGACATGCCCGAACTCATCCTCGGCTCGAAGGACGACCAGTTCACCGTCAACCAGAAGGATTTCGAACTGATCTCCGGCCAGGGCTACCGCTGGAAGATCACCGCGGCAGGCGGGCTGGAATACAAGTTCCACACCGACCTCTTCCGCAACGTCTGGAACAACCAGATCGTCATCAGCGACCTCGAAGTGCACATGAACGGGGCGCCGGCCTGGCTCGAATTCGACGCCGACGGCACCATCCAGGTGCAGTTCTCCACCATACGGCCCGGCATCTACACTTGGTCCGTGCCAGACCTCGCCGACAAGGGTATGAAAGGCACAATCACGATCAAATGAGGCTGTGAGAAGCTCGTTGCGGGTGCAGGGCTGCGAATACGCTCATTCTTCCCGCGTCATCACGGGCGAACGCGAATAACCGTCTTCCCCGCGCGTCGCTCGGTCGCGTTGAAGGTGGCGACGGCATCGTCGAGGGTCGCGACCTTCCCGATGTTCGTCCGCAGTCGTCCGTCCCGCACCCGCTGGACGATCTCACTCACTTGGGCGCGATCGGACTCGACCACGAAGTCGATCGCCAAGCCGTTGACGGGCCGTGCCTCGGCCGGTCCGACGACGGTAACCAACGTTCCTCCGGCTCGGATCAGGGCAGCCGATCGCTTCTGGATGGCGCCGCCGATGACATCAAACACCAGATCGATTGCGCCGACGTCTTCCAGGGCGTCGTTCTCGAGGTCGACGAATTCATTTGCGCCGAAATCGAGCGCCTTCTGACGATCGGCGGCGCGTCCGGTGCCGATGACATAGGCGCCGGCCTCTCGTGCGAACTGCGTCACCATCGAACCGACCGCGCCAGCCGCGCCATGCGCGAGGACGCTCTGCCCCGCCTGGAGGCGGCCATGCTGAAACAGCCCCTGCCATGCGGTCAGGCCCGAGATCGGCAGGCTCGCGCCCACCGTGAAATCGACATCGCCCGGCAATGGCGCGAGGTTGCGCGCCTCCATGGCTACATACTCCGCCAGCGTACCGTCGCGATGCCAATCCGCGAGGCCGAACACCCGCTGTCCCACGGTCAGCCCGGTCGTGCCGTAGCCGAGGGCCGTGACGACGCCGGCAACTTCGTGTCCGGGGATGGACGGTGTACGGTCCTGGTCGCGGCGGTCGGCCCAGGTCGAAGGCCACTCCAACTCCGTCGGGACGAATCCTGACGCATGAACCTGAACGACGACGTCGTTTATTGCCGCCTGCGGCTCGGGCCGCTCAACCAATTTCATCCCGGCCGTTCCCGCAGCCTGATCCGTCACAATGATCGCCTTCATGGGAATTTGTCTCCTCGGTCCTTTGTCTCTTCGATCCGCTCAGTTGTCGCAGCGCGGAGCTAAGTTTTCCAATAGCTGGCGTGTATAGTTTCCATGCGGCGAAAATTGCGCCGGCCGGCAGCGCTTGCCCGGCCTGAAACGATGCTTGAGGAAGCGGCGAAGGAAGAACAATGGAACTCAACCAGATTCGATATTTCCTGAACCTGGCGGACACTCTCAATTTCACCGAAGCCGCCATGCGCAGTGGCGTATCTCAGCCCACGCTCACCCGTGCGATACAGCGGCTCGAACAAGAATTGGGCGGGCCGTTGGTCTATCGCGACGGAAAGGATAGTCGCCTGACTGCGCTCGGCCGCGAGATACGATCTGAATTCGCTGCGATCGCGGACCGTGAGCAGCGGATTCGGGCGATTTCCCTCAATCGGGTTCGCGGCCGCCGCGAGACTTTGACGCTGGGCGTCGTGAATACCATAGCGCCGGCGCTGATTACCGGATTCGTTACGAACGCCCTTCGACAGATGCCGATGCTCGAACTGGTTCTTCAGCCGATCACGCGTGACCAGGGGATGGAGTTCCTCCTCAGCGGCCAAATCGATGGGTGCTTCTGCACGGATCCGGCAGCCGGAAACACGAAGATCGCCACCGTCGAGATGTTTAGCGAGCGACTGTTGCTGGCGATGGCGCATGGGCACAGCCTGGCAAGCCAAGCCTCGGTTTCACTTGTCGACCTGTCGGAGCAACCGTACCTCGACCGGCTGCAATGTGAATTCCGCACGCGCGTGCAAAACCATCTGCAGGAGCGCGCCATAATCATGATCCCACGGCTCAGATCCGAACGAGAGGATTTAATCCAGCAGGCCGTCGCGGAGGGCGCCGGCGTTTGCATGTTGCCTGAACGCTCGGCAATCGTGGGAGGATTGACGTTGCGCCCGGTCGACACGCTGGACCTGTCGCGCACGGTCACGTTCCAATCGATTTCGGGCTCTGGAACGGCAGCGGCGCTGCGGCAGCTTCGTGTACTGATCGAGCGTCATGTATGGTCGTGAATTCCGTGGAAACACCGGCCTTTTAGCGGGACGACCGCACAGCGTTCCCTTCGCATGCCGGTTGCTACATCGAAACTATAGTCGCGGCGTATTGGACACTTTGGCATCGAGTATCCATCTTCTGGGACAGGAATTCGAAGGAGGAATTCATGATTGCCTACAAGAAAACGGAAGCCGCGATCGCCAAGCTGTCGCCTGAGGAATATCGGGTGACGCAGCAGAGTGCGACCGAGCGTCCGGGAACCGGTGCGCTTCTTCATAACGAAGAACCCGGCATTTATGTCGATATCGTCTCAGGCGAACCGCTGTTCGCGTCTTCGGACAAATATGAGTCGGGTTGCGGATGGCCGAGCTTCACCAAGCCGATCGAACCCGCGAACGTGAACGAGCTCAGCGACACCAGCCACGGTATGATCCGGACGGAAGTGCGTTCGACGCACGGCGACAGCCATCTCGGCCACGTCTTCCCTGACGGACCGACCGATCGCGGCGGCTTGCGCTACTGCATCAATTCGGCCTCGCTGCGCTTCGTGCCGCGCGACGAGATGGCCGAGCAGGGTTACGGTGAATATCTCAACCAAGTGGAGGAAGTCTGATGACAACTGAACGCGCTGTTCTCGCTGGCGGCTGCTTCTGGGGCATGCAGGACCTCATTCGCAAGCTGCCCGGTGTGATCTCGACCCGGGTCGGGTACACAGGTGGCGACGTGCCGAATGCGACATACCGCAATCACGGCACCCATGCCGAGGCGATCGAGATCGTCTTCGATCCCGTGCAGACCACCTATCGCCGATTGCTCGAGTTCTTCTTCCAGATCCACGATCCGACGACGCTGAACCGGCAGGGGAACGACCGTGGCACGAGCTACCGTTCGGCCATCTATTTCACCAGCGACCAGCAGAAAGCGGTTGCGCTCGATACGATCGCAGACGTCGATGCGTCGGGACTATGGCCGGGCAAGGTCGTCACCGAAGTCGAGCCAGTCGGCGATTTCTGGGAGGCCGAGCCCGAGCACCAGGACTATCTCGAACGAATTCCGAACGGATATACCTGCCATTTTGTACGTCCGGACTGGGTTTTGCCGCACCGGGCAGGTGCTGCCGCCTAGCAGACCCGCGGCTCGCGGTTTAACGCCGCGAGCCTGCTATCGGAGGATATGATGGAAACGGGTATTGTAGGATTGCCTGCCCCGCAGCTCGAGAAGGTCAGGTGGATCGACCAAGATGGCGACGAGCGCAGTCCGTTGGCCCTGGCCGAATTGGGACAGGGCTTCAAGATACTGTACTTCTTTCAGGATTGGTGTGCGGGCTGTCATGCACATGGCTTCCCGACATTCGTGACCCTTGCCGAGAAGCTTCGCGATAAAGGTGTTGGCCTGGCAGCCATCCAGACGGTGTTCGAAGGTTCGGACGTCAACACCTTCGATCGGCTGCGGGAAAATCAACGGCGGTATGGACTGCGTGTTCCCTTTGGGCACGCCGTTACCGACCCGGCCTCGACAGAGGCCGTGCCTCCAATAATGGAGGCATATCGTTCCGGCGGGACCCCCTGGTTCGTGGTGATCGCGCCAGATGGCCGTGTCGTGTACGACGGGTTTCGGCTCGATGCGGAGCGCCTCGTCCAGGCACTCCGGCCGCTAGCCGCCTGACCGAGATGCCTCCGCTCGCGCTTTGCCAGCCGTCGCCATTGCCCGCGCCTTCACGGAGACCTTTCCGGCATCCGCCCGGCTGACGTGCCGATGTTCATCGCGGCCCAGCTTCTCGGCGCTGTCATCGCCATGGCGTTTGCAAGATGGCTCGCCGCCGAACCGAAACCAGCAAGAACCTTCGCCAGCCTGAAACCGGAAGCAGCCGAATGACAATCACCATCTACCACAACCCCGACTGCGGAACCTCCCGCAACACGCTTCGTATGATCCGCCAGTCCGGCGAAGAGCCTGACGTCATCGAATACCTGAAGACGCCGCCGTCGCGCGAGACGCTGGTAGAACTGATCGCGGCCATGGACATCCCGCCACGTGACCTCCTGCGCGAGAGAGGCACGCCCTACGCGGACCTCGGGCTCGGCGACCCGAAATGGACCGACAACGAGTTGATAGACTTCATGATCGCGCATCCGATCCTGATCAATCGGCCAATCGTTATCACGCCGCTCGGGACGAAGCTGTGCCGTCCATCGGAAGCCGTTCTCGACATCCTACCCAATCCGGACATCGGGCCGTTCACTAAGGACGACGGCGAGGTTGTGATCGATGCGTCAGGCAAGCGCGTGCGCTGACGATATTTCGATTTCGTTCGAACAATCATTGACCTGGTCGATCGAAGCGGCCTTGTTGGCACAAGCAGTTTGATCCCGTCCATCCGATGTTACGCCGGCGCCCTGACGCGACTCTTCCGCACCGATAGATTCTGGTCGCTATTGGCCCGTGCGATTGCGGCGAGCCTGAAGCCTGGAACGCCCGCACTCAGTAAGCTACCTTAGTCGCCCAGAAGCAGCGATGGCAGAACAAGGGACGCAAAAATGAACTTGGACCTCGCCATTGTTCTCGCGCTGCTTGCCATTGCGATCGCCATGTTCGCTGTGGGCAGACCACGCCTCGACGCTGTCGCGCTGATCATGCTCGTGACGCTGCCCTTCACCGGCGTGCTGACCATGGGGGAGGCGCTGGCGGGTTTCAGCGATTCCAACATCGTACTCATTGCAGCTCTCTTCGTCATCGGCGACGGGCTGGTGAGAACCGGCGTCGCTCAGATGCTTGGCGACTGGCTGATTGCCAAGGCTGGTTCGCATGAAGTCCGGCTCATCAGCCTACTGATGGTGGTCGTATGCGCGCTTGGAGCCACGATGAGTTCCACGGCGGTGACGGCGATCTTCATCCCCGTCGCGCTCCGCATATCACAAAGCACCGGCGTCGCTCCTGGACGGCTGATGATGCCGCTCAGTTTCGCCGCCCTTATCAGCGGCATGATGACGCTCGTCGCCACGGCGCCGAACCTCGTCGTCAACAGCGAACTTGAGCGGCATGGCATACCGGGCTTCGCCTTCTTCAGCTTCACACCGTTCGGCCTTCCGGTTCTCATCCTGGGCATCGTCTACATGATCTTTGCAAGGCGATGGCTCCCTGCGGACAACGAAAGCAGGGGCTTCGAGCGCATGAGCTTCGCTGCGTGGGTGAAGGAATATGAGCTTGCCGACCGGGAGAGGCGAGTGCGAATTTCCGACCGGTCGCCGCTGGCTGGCAAGAGGCTCGAGGAACTCGATCTACGGAGTTCGTCCGGAGCCAATATCCTGGCGATCGAGCGCAGCCATCGGCTTGGACAGGAAATCCTGAACCCCTCGGCCAGGACGGAACTGAAATCCGGAGACATCCTGCTGATCGATCTTTCCCGTTCGAACAGCGACTTCGAGTCGCTTCGGGACAAGATGGCACTGGAGGAGTTGCCGTTGAGCGGCGCTTATTTCGCCGATCGATCGCAGGAGATCGGCATGGCCGAAGCAATCATTCCGGCGACTTCGGACCTCGTCGGCAAGACCCCCGTCGAAGCCAGGCTGCGGACTGAGTTCGGGCTCACAGCCGTTGGGCTCAACCGGGGCGACGGGCCGTACCCCGGTAATCTCTCCAGCGAAAAACTGAGAATCGGCGACACGCTGCTGGTTGTCGGACCATGGAACGACATCGAGAAATATCGCTCAGACAACAGGGACTTGGCCGTTATCAGGCTGCCAATCGAAACCGAGCAGCGCCTGCCGGCGCCCGGAAAATCTTTGCAGGCCTTCCTCTGCCTTCTCCTGGTGGTCGTATTGATGGTCAGCGGTGTCGTGCCGAACGTACAAGCAGCGCTGATCGGATGCCTTCTGATGGGTCTGCTCGGCTGTATTGATTTCTCCAGTGCCTATCGTTCCATAGACTGGAAAACGATCGTGCTGATCGTCGGCATGCTGCCGTTCTCCATCGCCCTCGAGCGAACCGGCGGCGTCGACCTAGCCGCGGATGGCCTGAGGGCCGTAACGGAAGGAGCCGGCAACAGCGTCGTCCTGGCGGCACTATTCGCGATCACCGCTCTTCTGGGCATGTTCATCTCCAACACCGCGACGGCGGTGTTGATGGCTCCGGTGGCCGTGGCCGTGGCTCAGGAACTTGGCGCGTCCCCCTATCCATTCGCGATGACGGTCGCCCTGGCCGCCTCGACGGCCTTCATGACACCGGTATCGTCGCCCGTGAACACGCTGGTGGTGGCGCCTGGCCGCTACAGCTTCGGAGACTTCGTGCGCATAGGGCTTCCCTTCTCCTTCGTAGTCCTGATCGTCACCATAGTCCTGGTGCCATTCGTTTTCCCGTTCTGATGACTGGCGGTGCCACCACGATTGGAGGGAAATTCCGCCGTGTTATTCCGGCCGCGTTCTTGTCGAAGTCAAGGCGGTAACGGATATCGTCTCGCGCACGCGCCGCAAAGGTACGCCTTTTTGATTCCTAAGGCACGAACAGAGCAAAAGCGTTGGCCCACAATACCAGAAGTATGCACTCAGTCTCATTCGAACGATGAGAGGCACGGTCAAACTGTACTTCGCGACCGAGAGCGGTATAGATGCCCCATTCTGTAAGCAGGCTGATGGAACTCCCGATCAGATTCGGTTCCATTCGCCGATCAGGCAGGTAATAACGGCACGGGATTGATTGCCGCTCTGCCGGAAGATCGAGGCGTTGTGCATGCTGTCATCGTCGTCGACGGCCCCGCGCCAACACGCAAGGCCGACGTCAAAGGCAAGGCGTGATTGCCGCATGAGCAATCGCCGCATCATCGGGAAGTTCGAGGACATCCCGTCAAAGGCACAGCTACTGCTGAGGCGATCCCGGTGAATCGATCGGACGCGGAGCACACGAGCGAGACGGTTTCGACGGAGTTGCCCGTCGTCGCACAAGCGCCCGGCCTCAAGGATTTCCAGCCGCTCAACGCTGCCGAAACCCGCGTCTTGACGGGCCTGGTGTCGGGAGATCTCGTCAGGCTCGGCGACGGCTTGCTTCCGGACGGGGACGATCCATCGCGAACGGTGCGTGCCAGCTTTCTGCGCTTCCTTATTCTTGGCGGCGACGAAGATTGCCGAGCGCATGAGAAGGGGTTGAGGCTCAGTGGCGCCGTGATCACCGGGATCCTCGACCTGGAGGGATGCCGAATCCCGCGAGATATCGGCCTCAAGGACTGCCGCTTCGGTACCACGCCGGTGCTTCGCTCTGCCGTCATCGACAATCTATTCCTCGACGGCTCGGCTTTACCGGGCCTGCAAGCGGACCGGCTTGAGGCGCGCGGCGGTCTTACCATGCGCGGCGCGGCCGTGACGGGGGATATCCTGCTTCGAGCCGCGCGGATAGGCGGCAATATCGAGGCGGATGGCGCGACGATCCAGTCTCCCAACGCGATCGCAATCGACGCCGATGGTCTGGAGGCCCAGGGAAGCTTCCTGCTGCGCGGCACCCACGTGCAGGGCGGCATCAATCTGTCGGGGGTACGACTGGGCGCCGACGTCAATGCGATTGGCGCGCGGATCGAGCGCGCCGGCGAATTTGCGCTGAATGGCGACGGTATGGCGGCACGCGGCGACCTGGCCTTGCGAGGCGCGACGGTCGTCGGCGAGATCCGCTTTCGGGGCGCGGTTTTCGGCGGAGACATCGACTGCCGGTCGGCAATGTTCGAGGTGCCTGGTGGCCATGCATTGCTGCTCAACCGCAGCAGAATCGACGGTGCTTTCTTCCTTGGCCAAGGAGCATCTGTCCAGGGGACGCTGGATCTCACGGCGACGGAGATCGGGGCCATCGATGACGAACAGGGATCGTGGCCGCAAACCGGCGATCTGCTTCTCAACCGCTGTCGGTACGGCGCGTTCATCGGCGGACCAGTCGATGCGGCAAGTCGACTTGAGTGGCTTGCGCGCCAGGTGCCCGAGCGATGGGGACAGGATTTTTGGCCGCAGCCCTATGAGCAACTGGCAAATGTGCTTCGCAACATGGGCCACGAGGAGGATGCCCGCGCCGTCCTGATCGAAAAGGAAAAGCTACAGCGGCGCGCACGACGTGCG
>JAEYXI010000438.1 GCA_023428515.1 Pseudomonadota bacterium
TCAACACGGCGGCCTCGTGGATCATCTCGCCGGCACCGAAGCCGACGATATGCGCCCCCAGCACGCGGTCAGTCGCCTTGTCGGCAAGGATTTTCACGAAACCGTCGGTGTGCAGCATGGCGCGGGCGCGGCCATTGGCGGAGAAGGGGAACTTTCCGACCTTGTAGTCGATGCCGGCCTTTTTCAGCTCTTCCTCGGTCTTGCCGACCGAGGCGACCTCCGGGCTGGTGTAGACGACGCTCGGGATGACGTCGTAATTCACATGGCCGGCTTGGCCGGCGATGATCTCGGCGACCGCGACGCCTTCATCCTCCGCCTTGTGCGCCAGCATCGGCCCGGCGACCACGTCGCCGATCGCATAGATGCCCGGCACATTGGTCCTGAGATGGCCGTCCGTCTTCACGCGGCCGCGTTCGTCGAGCTCGACGCCCGCCTCGGCGAGGCCGAGCCCTTCCGTGTAAGGCTTGCGGCCCGTCGCGATCAGCACGACATCCGAGTCGATCGTCTCGGCGTCGCCGCCCTTCACCGGCTCGAAGGTCACGGAAGCGCCCTTCTTCGCCTTCTTCACGGCGGTAACCTTGGAGCCAAGCTTGATGTCGAAGCCCTGCTTGGCGAGCATGCGCTGGAACTGTTTGGCGACCTCGCCGTCCATGCCGCCGAGGATCGTGTCGAGGTATTCGACCACCGTCACCTTGGAGCCGAGCCGCGCCCAGACCGAGCCGAGTTCGAGCTCGATCACGCCGCCGCCGACGACGACCAGATGGCCGGGCGCCTTATCCAGGGAGAGCGCGCCGGTCGAGGAGACGATCACCTTCTCGTCGATCGCGACGTCGACGCCGGGGATGCCGGCGACGTCGGAGCCGGTGGCGATGACGATGTTCTTCGTCTCGATCTCTTCCGTCTTGCCGTCCTCGCTGGTGACCGCGACCTTGCCGGCCGCGAGCACTTTGCCCGTACCCTTCAGCCAGTCGATCTTGTTCTTCTTGAACAGGAAGGCGACGCCGTTGACGTTCGACGCAACCGTCGCGTCCTTGTGGGCCATCATCTTCTTGAGGTTGAGTTTTGGCGACACCTCGACGCCGAGCGTGTCGAAGGAATGGCTCGCCTCGGCGAACATCTCGGAGGCGTGCAGCAGCGCCTTGGAAGGAATGCAGCCGATATTGAGGCAGGTGCCGCCGAGCGTCGCGTTCTTCTCGACGACGGCCGTCTTCAGGCCGAGCTGCGCGGCCTTGATCGCGCAGACATATCCGCCCGGTCCCGAACCGATGACGACGACATCATAAGCCATTTTTCCATCCTGCCGTTTCAGCTTCAGCGCGCCGGTAACCCGGCCACCTCTGCTATCTATGATCTCCGAGGCCCGAAAGCCACGGTCGAGCCGGCCGCTCCCGGCAACCCTTCAATGCAAAACTATTCCAGGAACGCCAGCCCTCTGCATTGATGTCGCAATTCAAAACATCAGCCTGATCAGCATCAGCACTAGACCGACGATCGAGATCGTCCAGACCAGAGTGCGAATGGCGCGGACGCCGCCCGCATAGAGGAGGACGTAGAGGACACGAGCCGCCAGCCATATCCACGCACCGGTGGCGGCCAGGCCGCCGGTCCTGCCCGTAACCACCAGCGCAATGATGATGGCGATGAAGGCAGGGTAGGTCTCAAGGAGGTTTTTCAGCGCGCGGTCGAGGCGGCCGGCGAGAATGCTCTTCGATTCGCGTTTTTCGTCGCGGGGGCCTAGCAGATATTCGCCGCCGAGATCGCCTGCGGCCGTCGCTTGTGCGGCGACCTGCAGGAGGAGGAGCACCGCGCTCCAGCCGAGAACCCAGATTTCGGTCGATGCTGCTGCGGCTTCCATGTCACCACCTTCCTGACGCGAAGCGGGGCTTCGCTTTCGAGACAGCTACAGGCGAATGTCGTCGAGAACCTGCCGAATACGGCGAAGCAATCCTCCTACAGGTCGAGCACCAGCCGTTCCGGATCCTCCAGGCTCTCCTTGACGCGCACCAGGAAGGTCACCGCCTCCTTGCCGTCGACTATGCGGTGGTCGTAGCTGAGCGCCAGGTACATCATCGGGCGCACCACGACCTGCCCGTTCACCACCACCGGGCGCTCCTGGATCTTGTGCATGCCGAGGATGCCGGACTGCGGGGCGTTGAGGATCGGCGTACTCATCAGCGAGCCGTAGACGCCGCCATTGGTAATGGTGAAGGTGCCGCCCTGCATGTCGGCCATCGACAGGCCGCCATCGCGGGCGAGCTTGCCCAGCCGGCCGATTTCCTTCTCTATCTCGGCGATCGAGCGCGTGTCCGCGTCGCGCACCACCGGGACCACGAGGCCCTTGTCGGTGCCCACCGCGATGCCGATGTGGGCGTAGTTCTTGTAGACCACGTCATCGCCGTCGATCTCGGCGTTCACCGCCGGGATTTCCTTGAGCGCGTGGGTGACGGCCTTGGTGAAGAAGCCCATGAAGCCGAGCTTCACGCCGTGCTTCTTCTCGAAGACTTCCTTGTACTTGTTGCGCAGGTCCATG
>JAEYXI010000472.1 GCA_023428515.1 Pseudomonadota bacterium
TATGGCCCGGAGGGTCAGAGGGGGTCGTCTCGGCAGCGCTCGGCGTTTCTCCGACCGTGGCCTCGACCTTGGAAGAAGGCTGCGAGATGTCGAGCATGTCGCCAGCGGCCCCACCGCGATCGGCCTCGCCGGTCGCCTCTCCACTCAAAGGGGAAGCGGACGTTTCCGCCTCGTCGACAGGCTGCTGCTCGACCTTCTCCTGGCCGAACGAAAACACCTTTTTGAAAAATCCCAGCGCCATATGTGTCAGGCAGCCCGGTCGCGCTGGCCGCCGGCAGGCATCGCAAGCAGCCGCTCGCCGTCTTGACCGGTGACTACGGCTTCGACGATCTCGCCCGGTTGGCCGGCGTCAAGCGTAGTCAGCGTGAAGCCTTCGGTGCGGCCGAGGCCCTCGCGCTCGATCAGCACGGACTGCGGCGTTCCCACGAGCGAGTTGAGATGCCGTGCATAAGCCTTTTCACCGATAGCGCGCAGCCGCGCGGCGCGTTGCTTGACGATCTCGCGCCGGACCTGCGGCATGCGGGCGGCCGCCGTCCCCTCGCGCGGCGAGAACGGAAAGACGTGGAGATGCGTCAGACCGCATTCCTCGACGATGCGTAGAGAATTCTCGAACATCGCCTCGGTCTCGGTCGGGAAGCCGGCGATGATGTCGGCGCCGAAGACGATATCGGGGCGCAGTGCCCGCACTTCAGCGCAGAAGCGAATGGAATCGTCGCGCAGGTGGCGGCGCTTCATGCGCTTCAGGATCATGTCGTCGCCGGATTGCAGCGAGAGATGCAGATGCGGCATCAGCCGCTTCTCCGAGGCGATCGCCTCCAACAGCTCGTCGTCGGCCTCGATGGAATCGATCGAGGAGAGGCGCAGCCGCCTGACGTCAGGCACCTGGCGCAGGATCGTCTTCACCAACCGTCCGAGCTTCGGGCTGCCCGGCAGGTCGGCGCCGTAGCTGGTGAGGTCGACGCCCGACAGCACCACCTCGGCATAGCCGTTGCCGGCGAGCCGCTTCACCTGCTCGACCACCGCGCCCATCGGCACGGAGCGCGAATTGCCGCGGCCATAGGGGATGATGCAGAATGTGCAGCGATGGTCGCAGCCATTCTGGACCTGCACGAAAGCGCGGGCGCGGCCCTCGATCGCGTCGACCATATGCGAGGCCGTTTCGCGCACGGAAAAGATGTCGTTGACGCGTGCCTTCTCGAAATCGTTGACGCCGAAGTCGGGCAGCGCGCGGTAATTGTGGGCCCTCAGCTTCTCCTCGTTGCCGAGCACGAGGTCGACTTCGCCCATTTCGGCGAAGCTTGTCGGGTCGGTCTGGGCGGCGCAGCCGGTGACGATGATCCTGGCGTTCGGGTTCTCGCGGCGCGCCTTGCGGATCGATTGCTTGGCCTGGCGCACGGCTTCCGCCGTCACCGCGCAGGTGTTGAAGATCACCGCACCGTCCTTCAACTCGCCGAGGCCGGCGGCGGTCGCCTCGCGGCGCATGACTTCCGACTCGTAGGTGTTGAGCCGGCAGCCGAATGTGACCACGTCGATCGCCATCAGGCCGCGCTTTCGGTGTCGCGCGCCCAGGCGCCTGTCGCAGGGTCGAAGGTGCCGGAGAATTCCCATTCGGCCGGGCCGGTCATGACGACGTGGCCGTCCTCGCGCCAGTCGATGTGGAGCGGTCCGCCAGGCACGGTGACGGTGACGGTGCGGCCGGTGCGATTTGTGCGCGCAGCACTCACGGCGACGGCGCAGGCGGCCGAGCCGCAGGCGCGCGTAAGCCCCGCGCCGCGCTCCCAGGTGCGTATGGTGATCGCTTCCGGCGAGGTGACATGCGCGATGGTGATGTTGGCCCGCTCCGGGAAGATCGGGTGATGTTCGAGCATCGGGCCGAAGCGGTCGAGGGCGTAGGTCCAGACGTCGTTGTCGACCCAGAAGATGGCGTGCGGGTTGCCCATATTGGCGACGGAAGGCGAATGCAGCACCGGCGCGTCGATCGGGCCGATCTGCAGCTCGATCATGCGGGTGTCGCGGAATTCCTCGGCAAGCGGTATCTCCTGCCAGCCGAAGCGCGGCACGCCCATGTCGACCGAGATCAGCCCGTCGGCATGCTCCTCGGCCGTAAGAATGCCGGCGATGGTCTCGAAGGTGAAGAGCTTCTGGCCGGTTTCGGCCGCCAGCGCCTGCACGACGCAGCGCATGCCGTTGCCGCAGGCCTGCGCCATCGAGCCGTCGGAATTGATGATCTCGATATAGTTCGCCGTGCCTGGCGTCCTGGGATCGTGGATCGCCATGATCTGATCGAATTTGGTCGCCGGATCGGCAGCGAGCGCGATCGCGGCGGCCGGCGTCACGCGGTCGGCGCGGCCGCGCATGTCGGCGACGATGATGTCGTTGCCGAGCCCGTTCATCTTGGCGAAGGGGGCCGCGCTGGCCATGGGCAAAGCTTTCCGCTGTCTTTCCGGCGCTATATGGCCGAATCAACGGCGAATTACCAGTGCGACGGGCTGCCCCTCAGGTGATGGCGAAGAGACCCAGCACCAGCAGCAGGAAGAGGATGAGCACGATGCCGATGAGGATGCGCGCGCCGGTGGCGGCGGCTCCCGCAAGCGCCGGCATGCCGAGCAGGCTCGCTGCGGCCGCGATGATGAGGAGGATGAGGATCCATTTGAGCATGGGAGTCGTCCTGCGCGTTGCAATGTCGCCGAGAAAACGCGCCCGCTCGACCTCTGTTCCCACTGGCGCAAGCTGTTTGGCGTACTGGACACCAACGCGCCGAGAAAGACGTCCGCGATCCGCGCGCATTCTTCTGGCGCAAGCATTTGCCCGTGCTGGACACCAGCGCGCCGAGACGGCGGGCTAAGGTAGTCGAGCAAGGGGACGCCCGATCATGGCGATGAAACGCACCAAGACGCCCTGGATGAAGGCCGACGATTTTGGCCGATCGTTGCCCAGGGGCATCGGCATCAACCTGCTGGTGCCGGAGATCGGGCCGATGGAGGCCTTCTGCCGCGACGTGCTCGGCGCAACCATCGTCTATGCCGATGAGGATTTCGCGGCGGTCACGCTGCTCGGCTCGGTCTTCATGCTGCATGCCGACCATTCCTATCAGGACAATCCGATGGCTGGCGTCGTCGCAGGCGCGGAACAGCGCGGCACCGGCCTCGAAATCCGCATCTACGGGCTCGATCCGGACATTGCCGAAGCGCGGGCACGCGAGCATGGGCATCATGTGCTCGCCGGCGCGCTCGACAAGCCGCACGGCTTGCGCGAATGCCACCTCGTCGGGCCGAGTTTCTATGTGTTCGTGCCGAGCCTGGCGATCGGCGGCTGAAGCGGACGAGTTGGCCTCACGATTTCAGGGCGTCACAATTGTTGAGATAATTTAGCTCCAAACCCTGGCCGCAAACCGTATTTTAACCATATGAGGCTGAAATTTGGCCACCTTCGCCGGCATGATTGCGGCGGAGTTGTTCCTGTGGCGGCTGCAGCCGCCCGACGGAGGGTGTAATGGTTCTTTCGAAGACTGGTCTCGTCGCGGTATCGCTGGCAGCCCTGCTTGCCGCGGGCTGCTCGAGCACCCGCTTCTCCTCGATGAACGAGCAGCCGGCCCCACTGCAGGCCGCTCCCTCCGGCAATGTGACCTCATCAACCAACTTGCCGCCCCCGGCGGCGGCCGGCGCCACGCCACCGGCAGCGAATTTCCCGACCGCTCCGGAGAACACGCAGATGGCCGCTGCCAGTCCGGCAGCCGCAGCGCCGGATCTGACGACCGGCAATGTCGTCGGCGCCTGGAACGCTTCGGTGTCGGGCCAGAACTGCCAGCTGATCACCTCGCTGACCAAGCTCGGATCGAACAACCGCGCGGCCTCGCGGGCGTGCGCGGCGCCGGTCAGCGGCGTGAAGAGCTGGAACGTCTCCGGCAAGCAGCTTTCGCTTTACGACGAGAGCGGCTCGGCCGTAGCGACCCTCTATTCCTCCGGGCCGGAAAAATTCGATGGACAGACCTCGACGGGAGTGCCTATCTCGCTGTCCAGATAGAACCGCCATCCTCGCTTCCCGCCAGTAGCC
>JAEYXI010000521.1 GCA_023428515.1 Pseudomonadota bacterium
GGCAAAGTCATCCGCCGCCGCGACCTTCAGCGCCCCAAAGGTCTGGCCCGGCAGGGAGGCGAGCTTTTCGCGCAGCGCGGTGACGAGACCGTTGGCGGCCTCGGTGTCGACTTCCTCGTAGTCGTGGCGGGAATAATAGTTGCGGCCGTATTCCGTCCAATGTTTGGTGACGATCTCGGCGACGCTTTTGTTGCGGGCGGCCATGATGTTCAGCCAGAAAAGCACTGCCCAGAGGCCGTCCTTTTCTCGCACGTGGTCGGAGCCGGTGCCAAAACTCTCTTCGCCGCAGACGGTCGCCTTGCCGGCATCGAGCAGGTTGCCGAAAAACTTCCAGCCGGTCGGCGTCTCGTACATGCCGATGCCGAGCTTTTCCGCCACCCGGTCGGCCGCGCCGCTGGTCGGCATGGAGCGTGCTATGCCCTTCAGCCCCTTCCGATAGCCCGGCGCAAGGCGCGCGTTGGCCGCAAGCATCGCCAGCGAATCCGAGGGCGTGACGAAGATGCCCTTGCCGATGATCAGGTTGCGGTCGCCGTCGCCGTCCGACGCAGCACCGAAATCCGGCGCATCCGGTCCCATCATCTCGTCGTAAAGATGTTTGGCGTGGACCAGGTTCGGGTCCGGATGGTGTCCGCCGAAATCCGGCAGCGGCCTGTAGTTGCGAGCCGTGCCGTCAGGCGCGCCGAGCCGGTTCTCGAAGATTTCTTTGGCATAGGGTCCAGTCACAGCATGCATGGCGTCGAAGCGCATGCGGAAGCCCGCCTTGAACATCGCGCGGATCGCCTCGAAATCGAACAGGCTCTCCATCAGTTCCGCATAGTCGCTGACCGGATCGATCACCTCGACCGTCATGCCGCCGGCCTTCACTGTTCCCACGGTATCCACATCGATCGGATCAAAATCGGCGATCCTGTATTCGCTGATCGCCTTCGAGCGCTCGAAGATCGCGTCGGTGATCTTCTCCGGCGCCGGTCCGCCGTTTTCGGCATTGTACTTGATGCCGAAATCCTCGTGCGGTCCGCCGGGATTGTGGCTCGCCGACAGGATGATGCCGCCGAACGCACCGTATTTGCGGATGACGTTCGAGGCCGCGGGCGTGGACAGAATGCCGCCCTGCCCGACCATCACCTTGCCGAACCCGTTCGCGGCGGCCATGCGGATGACGATCTGGATCACCTCGCGGTTGTAGAAGCGACCGTCCCCGCCAAGCACCAGCGTCTTGCCATCGCGTCCCTCGAGGCTGTCGAAGATCGACTGGACGAAATTCTCGACATAGTTCTCCTGCTGGAAGACCGGCACCTTCTTGCGCAGGCCTGACGTGCCTGGCTTCTGGTCCTGGTAGGGCTTGGTCGCGACCGTTCGTATCATATTTATCAAGTCCTTCTCGCAATCAGCGAACGATAGAGCTCGGCATATTTCGCCGCGCTCCTGTCCCAGGAAACGTCCGATTTCATCCCCTGGCGCTGCATCGTGGCCCAAGCAGGGCGATCCGCGTAGACCGCGACCGCGCGCTTGACGGCGTAAAGCAGCGCGTCGCCGCTTTCCGCGTCGAACTGGAAGCCGGTCGCCACGCCCGCCGACAACGCCGCTTCATTGGCGTCGATCACCGTGTCGGCCAGCCCGCCGGTGCGCGCCACGACCGGCACGCAGCCGTAGCGCAGGCCGTAGAGCTGCGTCAGCCCGCAAGGCTCGAAACGCGACGGGATCAGGATCGCGTCACAGCCGCCCTGCATGAGATGCGACAGCGCCTCGTCATAGCCGATGACCACGCCCATCCGGCCGCGATGGCGCGCAGCACCCGCAAGCAGCGCGCCTTCCAGCGCTGCGTCGCCCGAACCCAGCACCGCCAGCCGCGCGCCTGATGCCAGCACCTCGTCGAGCATGCCGACCAGCATGTCGATGCCCTTCTGCCAGGTCAGCCTGCTGACGACGCAAAAAATCGGGCCCTCGTCATGCGCTAGGCCGAAGCGCTCCTCGACCGCCTTCTTGTTGGCCGCCCGACCCTTCAAGATTTTCGGCGAATAAGTCGCCTTGAGATTCGCGTCCGCCTGCGGGTCCCAGGTCGCGACGTCGATGCCGTTGACGATGCCGTGGAGATCGGCTGAACGCATCGACACCAGCCCGTCGAGCCCCATGCCGAAATCAGGGGTGCGTATCTCCTGCGCATAGGTCGGGCTCACCGTAGTGATCGCCCAGGCCGCCTGCAGGCCTGCCTTCAGGAAACCGACGCCGCCGTAATATTCGACGCCGTCGAGGCTCATCGCCTCGGCCGGCAGGCCGAGCTCGCCGAAGATGCCGGCGCCGAAGCGACCCTGGAAGGCGAGGTTGTGCACGGTCATCACCGACGGTGTTCCGCTCGCCGGGCCGTAGCGCAGGTAGGCAAGCGCCAGCGCGGCCTGCCAGTCATGCGCATGCACGATATCCGGCCGGTAACCGGCAATGGCACCGGCGGCGATGTCCGCTCCCGCAAAGCTCAGCGCCGAGAAGCGCCGCCAGTTGTCGGGCCAGTCGGCGCCTGTCGAGTCGCCGTATGGCCCGCCTGGACGATCGAAGAGATGCGGCGCATCGAGCACCAGGAGGTCGAGCCCGGCATATGTGGTCGCGAAGATCGAAGCCTTGCCGCCATGCATCGCCGGATATTGGTGCAGCGGCGGGCTCTTCTCGACCGTCTTCAGCACCCGAGGATAACCGGGGATCAGCGTTTTGGTCGCGACACCCTGCCGGGCGAGCGCGATCGGCAAGGCGCCGGTCACGTCGGCCAGCCCGCCGGTCTTGATCAATGGATAGATCTCGGGCGTGACCGCCAGAACCTGCATCAAGAAAACCTTTTCCGCATCGGTCAGTTGCCCAGCCTGTCGATCATCTCCTGGGTGATCAGGCAGATCCCCTTCTCCGAGACGCGGAACCGCTTGGCGTCGAGCGCGGGGTCCTCGCCGACGACCAGCCCCTCGGGAATGTGCACGCCGTGGTCGATCACCACGCGCTTCAGCCGCGCCTTGCGGCCGACATGGCAGTCGGGCAGCATCACCACCTGGTCGAGCGTCGAATAGGAATTGATGCGCGCGCCGGTGAAGATCAGGCTGCGCTTCAGCGATGCGCCCGAGACGATGCAATCGCCCGATATCAGCGACGACACCGCCATGCCGCGCCGCCCCTCGACATCGTGCACGAATTTCGCCGGCGGCTTCAATTCGGCGTAGGTCCAGATCGGCCAGTTGCGATCGTAGAGATCGAGTTCAGGCTCGATATCCGTCAGGTCGATGTTCGCTTCCCAATAGGCGTCGATCGTGCCGACGTCGCGCCAATAGGCCTCGCGCTCGGCGCTCGAGCGCACGCAGGATTTGGTGAAGCGATGCGCCACCGCCTTACCGTTCTGGACGATGTAGGGAATAATGTCCTTGCCGAAATCGCGAGTCGATTCAGGCTCTTTGGCGTCGCGCCTAAGTTGATCCATGAGGAACTTCGTGCGGAACACGTAGATGCCCATCGACGCCAGCGCGAAATCCGGCATGCCCGGAATGCCGGGCGGGTCTGCCGGCTTCTCGATGAAGGAGATGATCTTGTCGGTCCCGTCGACATGCATCACGCCGAAGCCTGTCGCCTCCATGCGCGGCACTTCCAGGCAGCCGACGGTCACGTCCGCGCCCTGGTCGACGTGCTGGCGCAGCATCTGTTCGTAGTCCATCTTGTAGATGTGGTCGCCGGCAAGGATCATCATGAACTCCGGCCCGTAGGCCTCGATGATGTCGGCGTTCTGGTAGACCGCGTCCGCAGTGCCTTCGTACCATTGCGTCTCCGAGACGCGCTGGCTCGCCGGCAATATGTCGAAGCTTTCGTTTCGCTCCGGCCGCAAAAAATTCCAGCCGCGCTGCAGGTGGCGGATCAGCGAATGGGCCTTGTACTGCGTCGCGACGCCGATGCGGCGGATGCCGGAGTTCAGTGCGTTGGAGAGTGCGAAGTCGATGATGCGCGTCTTGCCGCCGAAATAGACGGCCGGCTTGGCGCGACGGTCGGTCAGCTCCTTCAGCCTGCTGCCACGACCTCCCGCAAGCACATAGGCCATGGCATCGCGCGCCAGCGGCTGCGTGTAATTATTCGTTTCGACCATTTTTCCCTCCCCAGGCCTAGTCCGACGCCAATTCAAGCATGACCGTCGACAGCGGAGGCAACGTCACGACGGCCGAGATCGCACCATTCGCGCCGGTATGCGCCTCCACCGCCCCTCCATTGCCCTTGCCGGAGCCGCCATAGTCGGTCGCATCCGTATTGATGATTTCGCGCCAGGTTCCCGCGGCTGGAAGCGGCAAGCGATAGCCCTCGCGCGGCACCGGCGTGAAGTTCGACACCACCACAACCGGATTGGCCCCAGGCGCCTTGCGCACCCAGGCATAGATCGAGGTGGCGGCCTCGTCGGCAAGCAGCCAGTTGAAGCCATCCGGCTCGCAGTCGCGCGCGTGCAGCGCGGGGCGCGAGCGATAGAGATGGTTGAGATCGCGGATGAGCTTCTGCACACCCTTATGCGGCGCATGCTGCAACTCGTGCCAGTCGAGCCCCCTGGATTCGCTCCATTCGTTGCGCTGTGCGAATTCCTGCCCCATGAACAGCAACTTCTTGCCCGGGTAGCCCCACATGAAGGCGTAGTAGGCGCGCAGATTGGCGAACTTCTGCCAGTCGTCGCCGGCCATCTTGGTGAGCAGCGTGCCTTTTCCGTGCACCACCTCGTCATGCGATAACGGCAGCACGAAATTCTCCGAGAAAGCGTAGAGCAGGCCGAAGGTCAGCTCATTGTGGTGGTGTTTTCGGTGGATCGGCTCGCGCGACAAATATTCGAGCGTGTCGTGCATGAAGCCCATGTTCCACTTGAAGCCGAAGCCGAGCCCGCCCTCGTAGACGGGCTGCGACACTTTCGGCCACGACGTCGATTCCTCGGCGATCGTCATGACGCCCGGATGATGCCCGTAGAGTTCCTTGTTCATTCGCTGCAGGAAGCTGACGGCTTCGAGATTTTCGCGTCCGCCCTTCTCGTTGGGAATCCATTCGCCGGATTTACGGGAGTAATCGAGGTAGAGCATCGAGGCCACGGCATCGACCCGCAGCCCGTCGACATGGAATTTCTCCGCCCAGTAAAGCGCGTTGTTGACCAGGAAGGAGATCACCTCGCGGCGGCCGAAATTGTAGATCGCCGTGTTCCAGTCCGGGTGGAAGCCTTTGCGCGGGTCGGCATGCTCGTAGAGCGCGGTGCCGTCGAACAGGGCCAGCCCATGCGCGTCGACTGGAAAATGCGCCGGCACCCAGTCG
>JAEYXI010000572.1 GCA_023428515.1 Pseudomonadota bacterium
GTGTGTGCCTGAATCAGAAGCTGCCATCGAATGGTTAACAAAACCTAATTCGGTTTGGCAAGTGGAAATCCGTTCTTCAGCCTTCGCATACACCATCTTGAATCTAAAGCTGAATCTCCGCGTGGAAACCTTAACGTGCCGCTTTAACAGCAGTGCGTAAGCCTGCCCGACGAATGTTCTGGATTCCATGCAGATGCGAGATTGGATTTTTACCCTGCCTTAAGTCCTGACACGTATGATTAACAATGCGCGTAAACGAATGGTTACCGCCGGCGAAATATCTTAGGAATTTGTTTCCTATCGGCCCGGTGCGGAATCCTCGGCGGCGCGCAGGTTTAGTGGTGAAGGGCGTCAGCGTTTCCGGGAGTTTCGGACTATGAAGGCACGTGAGAACCTCGTTCGGCTGAAGCAGTTTCAGGTGAACGACAAGCGCCGGCAACTGCTGCAACTCGACATGATGATCGCCGAGTTCGAGCGCATGGCCGGCGAACTGGAAGTCCAGATCGCCGCCGAGGAGAAAAAGGCCGGCATCACCGACATCAATCATTTCGCCTATCCGACCTTTGCCAAGGCAGCCCGGCTGCGCCGCGACAATCTGATGAACTCGCAGCAGGATCTTCTGCAGCAGCGAGCCGCAGCCGAATCATTACTCGCCGAAGCTGAAGCGGAGCTTTCCAAGGCGGAGGCGCTCGAATCCCGCGACGCCAGGAATCGCGAGGCCGAGGAGCCGCTCCGCAGCGCCATGATCGGCTGATCGGCCGATCAGGACCTCTCCTTTCGCCGGCCCGCACCTTCGGCTATGGCTCGGCGATGCGTCCCATCCTTCCGCTCCTCCTTTTTGCGGCAACGCTTTCGCTAGGCCTCGGCCTGGTCCTGCCGCTCATCCGCATAGACCGCCTGCTCCTCTTCACCGACGAGCCCTCGCTTCTCGCGATCGTTTCGGGACTTTGGGCGGAGGGCGAAATGCTGCTTTCGGCCGTGATCGCCCTGTTCTCTATCGTCTTTCCCTGCCTGAAGCTCGGCCTGCTGCATGTCGCGGCCTATGGCGGATGGAACATGCACAATGGCGTTCCCGCCTGGCTGCGGGCGCTGTCCAACTGGTCGATGCTCGATGTCGTGCTGGTGGCGCTGGTGATCTTCGCCACGAAGACCAGCGGTCTCGCGACCGCCCTCAGCCAATCCGGGCTCTGGTTCTTCGCCGCCTCGGCGGTGCTGACGGCCACGGCTTCGGCACTCGTCAAGCGCGAAGCCTGAACGGCGGCACGAGATAGAAAGGCCGGGCCGAAAAGGCCGGCGCGCAAGGATTTTCGGGGAGATGGCAACGGCGACCGAAGCGGGTCGCCGGGCGACTAGCCCTATTCGAGGCTAGTGCCTGTACTGCTGGATACGCGTCGTGCGCAGGCCGGCGAGGCCATATTCATCGATCGAGGCCTGCCAGGACAGGAATTCCTCGGTGGTCAGCTTGTAGCGCTGGCAGGCTTCATCGAGGCTGAGCAAGCCGCCACGGACGGCCGCCACCACTTCCGCCTTGCGCCGGATCACCCAGCGTCTCGTGTTCGACGGCGGAAGATCCGCAATGGTCAGCGGACTGCCGTCAGGGCCAATCACATATTTGACGCGCGGTCTAATCAGATCGGTCATCTTACTCTCTACACAACCACAAACACTACGACGCAATCGCGGTCACAATAACGCCACAGCTTTAAAAATTGCCTAAGCCTTCCCTAATGGGTAAGTAACGTTCCTGAATCGACCGTTAGGGATTTCGGTTGGATTTGACCAAACACGCCTCTTCGCAGTGGAAACCGAGTGCGGCGGCGGTTTAGTTGGCCAGCATGGCTTGACCTATATTCGCCGCATAGGCATCTGCCCGTCATAGAACGGAACAACAATTCGATGAACAGCCTCGACCTTCCCGGAAGGCCCGAAGAAACCCGCGTCGTCGTGGCGATGTCGGGCGGCGTCGATTCGTCCGTTGTCGCCGGCCTCCTGAAGCGCGAGGGCTACGACGTCATCGGCATGACGCTTCAGCTCTACGATCATGGCGCCGCCGTGCACCGCACCGGCTCATGCTGCGCCGGGCAGGACATCGACGATGCGCGCCGCGTCGCCGAAACGCTTGGCATCCCGCATTACGTGCTGAATTACGAGGAGCGCTTCCGCAAGGCGGTGATCGATCCTTTCGCGGCGAGCTATGTCGCCGGCGAGACGCCGATCCCCTGCGTATCCTGCAACCAGACCGTCAAGTTCGCCGATCTTCTGGCCACCGCGCAGGATCTCGGCGCGGACGCGCTCGCCACCGGCCACTACATCCGCAGCCGCCCAGGGGCCGGCCCTGATGGCGCCCACCGCGCCCTCTACCGCCCGGTCGACGCCGAGCGCGACCAGAGCTACTTCCTCTTCGCCACGACACAAGCGCAGATCGACTATCTGCGCTTTCCGCTCGGCGGCATGCCCAAGCCGGCGGTCCGCGCCATGGCCGAGGAGATGGGCCTCACCGTCGCCGCCAAGGCCGACAGCCAGGACATCTGCTTCGTGCCACAGGGCAAGTATTCCGACATCATCGCCAAGCTGAGGCCCGCTGCGGCCAATCCCGGCGATATCGTCCATATCGAGGGCCGCGTGCTCGGCCGCCACGACGGTATACTGCGCTACACGGTCGGCCAGCGCCGCGGCATCGGCATTGCTTCCGGCGAGCCGCTCTATGTGATCCATCTCGACGCCGAGCGCGCCCGCGTCGTCGTCGGCCCACGCGAGGCGCTCGAGACGCACAAGATCTACCTGCGCGACGTCAACTGGCTGGGCGACGGCCCGCTTTCGGAGGTCCCCCCGGGGGGCATTGAACTCTACGCAAAGGTCCGCTCGACGCGCCCGCCCCGCCCGGCAATGCTCCACCGCACCGGCGATTCGGTGTGGGTCGAACTCGGCCAGGGCGAGTCCGGCATCGCGCCCGGCCAGGCCTGCGTGCTCTACAGCGACGACAACGACGACGCCCGCGTCTACGGCGGCGGCTTCATCGACCGCTCCGAGCGCGGCAAGGAAGCCGAGGCCATGCTGTCGCGCCTCGCATCGGTGCCCACGCAGATCCCAGCCGAATAGCGCTAACCATGCTTGCCCGTCTCAAGGACTGGGCACGGACCGTCAAGCGTGACGCAATCGCTTTGTTTCTTGCCGCACGCGATCCACGGACGCCGTGGTATGCCAAGGTGATGGCCGGCCTGGTTGCTGCCTATGCGCTGAGCCCTATCGATCTTATTCCGGATTTCATCCCGGTTATCGGCTATCTGGACGACCTCATCATCATCCCGCTGGGCATCTGGGTCGTGGTCAGGCTGGTGCCTGCCGGCCTTATGCGCGAGTTCCGCGCGGAAGCTGCGCGGATGGACGCCAGGCCGGTCAGCCGAGCCGGCGCGCTCATCATCCTCTTCTTGTGGATCGTCTCTGCAGGCCTGCTTCTCTGGTGGTTCTGGCCGAGGCCCGCCACCTAGCGTCTAGACGTGTACGACGGTGCCCGCGGTCAATATCCGCAAAACCGTGATCGCCTCTTCGCCGCTGGTCCGCGGTGCCTCACGGGTCTGGATGCAATGAATAAAGTGCTCCAGCTCGCGCGTCAGGGGCATGCCCTGCTCCACCGCCACATAGGACGGTTCGTTTGCCGTGAAAGCCCACTGGCCGCTGTCCTGCCAAACGGCATGGCGGTAGACGGCAAGTTTCCGCTCCCACGGCTCGACATCGTCGAACACCGCCATCGCCTTGGTGCCGACCACCGTCAGCCTGCGTTCGCGATAAGGGTTGAGACGCGAGGCGAACAGATGGCTGCGCACGCCGTTCGGGAACCGCATATGCACATGCGCGAAATCGCTGAGACGATCGAGCAGGGCCGCGCCCTCGCCGCGCACCTCGACAGGCGCGACGCCGGTGATGGCGAGGATCATTGAGAGGTCGTGCGGCGCAAGGTCCCATAGCGCGTCGTTCTCGGTGTGGAACTTGCCGAGCCCCAGCCGGTGCGAATGGATGTATTTCACTTCGCCGAGTTCGCCGGCGTCGATCAGTTCCTTGAGCTTCTCGAAAGCCGGATGGAAGCGCAGCACATGGCCGACCATAAAGATGCGGCCGTTATTCTCGGCCGCCGCGACCGCCCGCTCGCCATCGGCGACGGTCAGTGCGATCGGCTTCTCGACCAGCACGTCCTTGCCGGCTTCGACCGCGCGCACGGCGGCATCCGCATGAAATTGCGGCGGCAGCGCCATGACGATGGCGTCGACGTCGTCGCGGTCGAACAGCAGGTCCGGATCGATCGCAAGACAGTCCTGCTCGCTGGCAAAGCCCTCTGCGCGCGCCCGGTTCGCGTCGGAAACGGCATGCAGCGCGCTCAGCGCCTTCAAAGTGCGGATGTGGTTCGAGCCCCAGTATCCGCATCCAAGGACTGCTATGCGCGGTTTCATCACGTGTCAGCTCAGGAGATTTGTGACGGACACATAACGGCGCACCGGAGCGAACTCAAGCCACGTGTCCTGGATCAGTCCGCTACCCACGGAATCGATGAACCGGTCCAACTCGTTTTTCCGGCAATTCCGGGCGAAAGCCGGTTTCCACTTTTTCTAAAGTTGACCTGGCGGCAGGTACTGGACGATTGGACGCGAACGGCTCTTCTCGACCCGATAGCCTCGAAAGGGCGGGGAAACAGTCCGTCTTCCTCCCGGCCGGGATTGCCGGCGCCCCCTCTCCAAAAACAGCCTCGATCCCCGGCTTTTGCGAGCTTGACAGTCTCGCCGGTCGAACCTTATATCCGCGCGACCTTGGCGCACGCCTCGACAAGCCTTGCGGCTGCCGAAGTCTTGCCTGCCTGGCGGAGTAGCTCAGTTGGTTAGAGCAGAGGAATCATAATCCTTGTGTCGGGGGTTCAAATCCCTCCTCCGCTACCATCAAGTCCAACACACCTTGATGTTGATCTTGACCACCACGGTCCTCCGCTACCAAAATTTCCTAACAAAGCCAATTAGTTAGATGAAACCAGCAAGTTTGCGAGCGGTTTTATCTTTCGCCGATTTTTGGCGGCTGTACCTTTTCTGGAGCAGCCTTGATCCCAATTAGGTTTGTCAACTTTCTCGGCGGTGGTTAGGCCAATCCGCCCAATTCACGCGAAAGCTTCGTCGTGTGGCGCTGAGCCACGTCGCGAATACTCGCAAGCTTGTCGAGATCGAAGCGGCTGGCCGGACCGGAGATGGCGATGCCGCCAGGCACCTCGCCGCCATTCTCGAAGACGGGTAGTGCCACACAGCGCATGTCGGGCGCGAATTCGAGATCGTCAAACGCATAGCCGTCGGCGCGGATGCGAGCGAGCGAGCGGCGCAGCTCGTCCGGGTCGGTGATGGTGTTCGGCGCGACTTTCGGCAGGCCGCCGGCAATCACGGTTTCCGTAGCGCGCATGTCCTGGAAGGCGAGAAGGACCTTGCCGATCGAACTGCAATGGAGAGGCGAGCGGTCGCCGATCTGGAAGTCGACAGCGACGCGCTGCGTTCCCTTGGCGCGGAAGACCAGCACCGCCGCATCGCGCTCCAGCACGGAATAGTGGACCGTCTCGCCGGTTTCCTCGGAGATGGCGCGCAGACAAGCGAGGATGCGGCTTGCGCGCTCGTCCTCGCCGACCAGATGGCGGGCGAGCGAAAGCACCTTGAAGGTGAGGCGATAGTGCTTGGCGTCGGCGGCCTTCTGCACGTAACCGGACTGAACCAGCGTCATCAGCATGCGGTAGGCGGTGGCGCGGTCGGCCCCGATGCCGGCCGCGACTTCGGCGACCGTCAACGGCCGCCGCTGCTCCCCGACGAAGTCGAGCACCGAGAGCGCCTTCAGAGCGGTGGCGCTGATGTTGCTGTCCAGGACGTCGTTCATGCAGGTGACCTGTGTCGTTCAATATTCGTATATAGCCGTGAAAACTCATATTCAAGTTCAGATATCGTTGACGTGTTTTTATTTTTGAACTACGCCTAGAAACAACGGTGCGTGGCCACGGCTGCGCATCGACGGGAGGATATTTCATGGACATGTTGATCGATGGCGGCTGGACGGGTGCGTCCGACGGGTCGGTCGACCCAGTGCTCAATCCAGCTACCGACGAGCAGATCGACATCGTGCCCCGCGCCACCTCCGCCGATGTGACGCGCGCCGTTGCGGCCGCGCAGCGCGGCAAGGCGGCGATGGCCGCGATGCCGGCCTGGAGGCGCTACGAGATTCTCGAAGCGGTCGCCCGGCGCATCGAGGAAAACCAGACGGAACTCGGCAGTCTGCTCTGCCGCGAGAACGGCAAGCGCATCGGCGAGACGACCAGCGAGGTCGGCGTCGCCGCGCGTATCTTCCGCGGCTATGCGGAGGAGGCGAAGCGCATTTTCGGCCGCTCTGTGCCGCTGAATTCCGTCCCCGGCCGCGAGAAATCGCTGGCCATCACGACGCGCGAGCCTTTGGGCGTCGTCGCGGCGATCGTGCCGTTCAATTATCCGGTCGAGCTCTGGAGCCACAAGGTGGCGGGCGGGCTTGCGGCCGGCAACGCTGTCATCGCCAAGACGCCGGAAGACTGTCCGCTCGCCGTCATCGAGATCACCCGTTACCTGGAAGAGGCCGGCCTTCCGCCGGGAGCGCATCAGCTGCTCACTGGCGGGCGCGAGGTGGGCGAGGCACTGGTGCGGGCCGACGGCGTGCAGATGATCGCCATGACCGGCTCGACGGCAGCCGGCAAGCGCATCCTCGAAGTCGCGGCAGCGACGCTGAAGAAAGTGCATCTCGAGCTCGGCGGCAACGACGCGACGATCGTCTGCGGCGACGCCGACATAGAGGCGACGGCGGCAGCGCTTGTCGCCGGCCGCTTCACCTCGGGCAACGGCCAGATCTGCTGCGCGGTGAAGCGCGTGTTGGTCGAGCGGCCGGTCTACCAGAAGCTGCTCGACGCGGTCGCCGCGAAGACGAAAACGTTGAAGGTCGGCGATCCCTCAGACCTCGAGACCGATGTCGGGCCGCTGATCAACCGGCGCGGCGCCGAGCGCGTCGAAGCGCAGGTGCGCCAGGCCGTGGCGGACGGCGCGGAAATCGTCACGGGTGGGATGCGGCGCGACAATTTCTTCGAGCCGACTATCCTCACAGGCGTCACTCCCGGCACGCCCGCCTTCGCCGACGAGACGTTTGGCCCCGTGCTGCCGCTTATTCCTTACGAGCGCTTCGAGGATGCACTGGCGCTCGCCAATGACAGCCCGTTCGGCCTGCAGGCTGCGATCTTCACGCACGATCTGCGCAAGGTGATGCGCGCCTATGAAGCGCTGGACGTTGGCACTGTCGTCGTCAACCACACGACGGCGGTGCGAGTCGAGACGCTGCCTTTCGGTGGCAACAAGGGGAGTGGCAACGGCCGCGAAGGCATCCACGACACGCTGCACGAGATGAGCAAGGAAAAGACGCTGCTGCTGCACGAAGTGTTTGGAGCAGCAGTCTGATGCCTCATCTCGCGGTCAGCCATATCGCCAAGAGCTATGACGGCAATCCGGCCGTACGCGACATCTCCTTCGAGGTCACGGCGGGTAGGGTGCTGGCGCTTTGCGGCGAGAACGGCGCCGGCAAGTCGACGCTGATGAAGATGCTGTCCGGCGCAACGAAGCCCGACGCCGGCGAGATCCTGCTCGACGGCAAGCCGGTGGCGATCGGCGGTCCCTCAGACGCGATGGCGCTCGGCGTCCGCACCGTCTACCAGGAACTGTCGCTGCTGCCGCATCTCTCCGTCGCCGAAAACATGCTGCTCGGCCGCATGCCGACGCGAGGTCTTTCCTTCGTGGTGGACTGGCCGGAGGCGAACCGGATCGCGGCGCGCGTGCTTGCCGATTTCGGTTTTCCGGAAATCGATCCCGCTGCGCTGGTAAGCACGCTCAGCGTCGCGCGCCAGCAGATCGTCGAGATCGCCAAGGCGCTGGTCGCCGAGCCTAAAATTCTCATTCTCGACGAACCGACCGCCGTGATCTCTGCCGCCGAGGCGTCAAAACTGTTCGACAAGGTGCGGAGCCTCGCCGCCAACGGCACCACGGTGCTCTACATCTCGCACCGGCTGGAGGAAGTCTACGCAATCGCCGACGAGATCGTCGTGCTGAAGGATGGGCGCAGCGTTCTGTCCGGCAAGGTCGCCGAACTCGATCAGGAGCGTCTGATCAGCGCGATGGTCGGCCGGCCGTTATCGGCGATCTTCCCGAAAAGAAAGGGCGAGTCTGGCAGACCGGTGCTCGAAGTCGAAAAGCTGTCGCTGGGCGATGCCTTCGAAGATGTAAGTTTCGAGGTCCGCGCCGGCGAGATTGTCGGCATGTTCGGTCTGGTCGGCAGCGGTCGCACCGAGATCGCCAAGGCTATCTTCGGGGCCACACCTGCCGAAAATGGCGTGGTGCGTCTGAACGGTGCTGCATCCAATTTCGCAACACCATCGCAGGCCGTGCGCAGCCATGTCGCCATGCTCACCGAGGACCGCAAGGGGGACGGCCTGGCGCTCGACGCCAGCGTCATCGACAATGCCGGCCTCGCCAGTTTCGCGCGGTATGCGCCGAACGGCGTGATCGACGGCGCGAAGCGCCGGCAGCTCGTCGGCGAGAAGGTTCGCGAACTGTCGATCAAGCTCGCCGATCCGGCCCAGCCGGTGCGGCAGCTATCGGGCGGCAACCAGCAGAAAGTGGTTCTCGCCAAATGGTTGCTTGTCGAGAACATCCAACTCTTCATCTTCGACGAACCGACGCGCGGCGTCGACATCGCCACCAAGGTTGAGATCTACCAGATGATCCGCGACCTCGCCGACAGCGGTGTAGCCGTGCTGATGATCTCCTCCGAAATGCCCGAGGTGCTCGGCATGGCCGACAGGCTGCTTGTCGTGCGCGATGGGCGGATCGTCGCCGAACTCCTGCCGAAGAATTTCCAGCCTGAGACTGTCTTCGCGCACGCTGCCGGCCTGGAACCCGGCGAGAAGCGACCGGAGCAACTCCATTGAGCGAGACGGCGACCGTGACTTCGCATCCGCAGCCGGCCTTGCTGCAGCGCTTCAGCCGCGCCGACCTGCTCTTCGTCGCGGCGATCCTGCTGCTCATCCTGTTCGCAGCGGTGGCGTCGGATGCTTTCCTGACCCAGCGCAACCTCGTCAACATCTCGCGCCAGCTCGTCACCAACGGTTTCCTGAGCCTCGGCATGCTGATGGTGATCCGTACCGGCGGTATCGACCTCTCTGTCGGTTCGGTGCTGGCGCTGGCCGGCCTGCTCGCGACAGGCCTGCAGGAGCACATGCATTTTTCGGCGGCAATCGCGGTTGCGCTCGCGATGGGAGCGTTCGTCGGCTTCCTCAACGGCTGGCTGACTGCCCGATTCAACCTGCAACCCTTCATCGTAACGCTGGCGACCATGGGGAGCTTGCGTGGCCTCACTTACGTCTACGCCGACACGCCGCGCTATCCTGTCGACGAAATGTTCCGTGCGCTGATCGGCGGCGCTTTCGTCGGCCCCATTCCCGTCAACTTCATTATCTTCGCGCTGGCCGTGCCCTGCGTGTGGTTCTACCTCAACCATACCGTTTCGGGTCGCGCGGCCTTCGCGCTCGGCGTCAACAAGGAAGCCGTGCGCCTCGCTGGCGTGGACGTCAACAAGCACCTGATCTTCGCCTATGTCGCCTGCGGCTTTTTCGCGGCGATCGCCGGCGTGCTGCTTGCCTCGCGGCTCGGCATCGCACAGCCGAGCGTCGGCGTCGGCTATGAACTCGACGCCATTGCGGCGGTGGTGATCGGCGGCGGACTGCTCGGCGGCGGAGGCGGCACGGCTGTCGGTGTGCTCGGCGGCGTGGTGGCGCTCGCCGTCGTCGACAACGTGCTCAATCTCTTCAATGTCGACTCTTACTACCAGCAGCTTCTGAAGGGCCTGATCATCCTGGTGGCGGTGCTCGCCAGGCGCAAGAAGGCATAAAACCGCCGGCGCGCGCCGGCTCATCAAGGGAGGATGGAATGACATTTTTCGGAGGATTGAGAAACGCGGCGCTCGCCGGGTTTGCCCTATCGGCGCTCGCGGCCGCGCCTGCATCTGCGCAGGACAAGGAGATCAAGGTCGGCATGGTGAACCTGTCGCTCTGCTGCGCTTATTTCGTCGGCATGGACGCCGCCGTGAAGGACGAGGCGGGCCATTTCTCCAACGTCAAGGTGCTGTCGACCGATGCCAAGGGCGACGTCGCCAAGCTGACCTCTGACGTCGAGGACCTGCTCAACCAGAACGTCGACGTGTTCATCATCTCCGGCGCCTGGATCGAGGCGGCTCCGGCTGCGCTCGAGGCCATCAACCAGGCCGGCACGCCGATCGTCATGGTCGACCGCCTGCTCAAGGGCGGCGACTTCACCGCATGGGTCGGACCTGACAACCGCGCCATTGGCGAGGGCATCGGCGACTACATCGTCGAGCGCCTCGACGGCAAAGGCAAGGTGGCGATCATCCGCGGCGGCCCGGCCGACAACACGATCGGCTCCAACCGCTCGGAGGGCGTGCAGTCGAAATTCCAGGGCACCAGCATAGAGGCGGTCGTCGCGCCTGGCTGGGGCGAATGGAGCGCCGACGGCGGCTTCACCCAGATGGAGGACCTGCTATCGAAGAATGACGACCTCAATGCCGTCTTCTGCGAGAACGACTCCATGTGCCTCGGCGCGCAGAAGGCGATCGCCGACGCCGGCAAGGCAGAGCAGATCTTCATCGCCTCGGTCGACGGCGAAATGGGCACGCTGAAGGAGATCATGCGCGACGGCTCGAACTACGGCGCGACCGGCCGCAACTCATCCGACCAGATTGGCCGCGCCGGCTTCAACCGCGCCATGGCGATCGTCGCCGGTGGTTCGCCCGAGAAAGAAACGGCGCTGCCCTCGCCGATCATCACCGAGGAGAATGCGGTCAAGTTCTACGACGAAACCAGCAAGTTCTAGTTGAATACATATTGCTCGATCCCGGCATTTGCTGGGATCGAGCGGACTGTCCAGCCCCGGCCCAACCTGCCGACAATCGGTCATTCCCGCTGCCACATCAGATTGGCAGCTCGCTTCATCTCGCCGGACTCGCGCTACGGCACTGGTATGCAGCGTCTCGGATCCAATCTGGAGCAACCCAGTTTGACGATCTAGCTGGACGCGATCCTCCGTCACGCTCACCAGCATTCGAAGCCGACGGCGCTACTGTGCCACGGGCCGATCGCGATGCTCTCGGCGCTGGTCGTAGCGTTCCACACCCGAAAGATGCATATCGCAACGGCGCTCCGTGTCCTAAGGCGATCAAGTATCATCGCAAGCGGGTGCGCTTGTTCTCCACGGTCGAGTTCGTCAATGCGCTCCGGTGGCATGCGAATGCGGTGAACCGTCATCGAACTGACATGTCCCTGACATCCGACCGTCACGTGCGGGAACTAGGCGTGAGGCCTCATCCGCCCGTGGCGTGAAGGCGTCGCCGCATGGACCCGCCGGCTATCAGATGTCTCCGGCTTCGATAAAACTGGAGGAGCGATGCTATGACGGCCATCTGCATCCGTAATCTGTCGAAAAGCTTCGGCAAGAAGCGCGCCCTGGACAATGTCAGTCTCGATATCCAACGCGGCGAGATGGTTGCGCTGATCGGAGCGTCGGGCTCTGGCAAAAGCACGCTCATCCGCCATATCTGTGGCCTGGAGGTCGCCCAGTCTGGCCAGAGCAAGATCGAAATCCTCGGCAATTCGATCCAGGACGGCGGCCGCCTCGCGGCCAAGGCGCGGGAGATGCGCCGCAACATCGGCGTCGTCTTCCAGCAGTTCAATCTCGTCGGCCGCCTCTCCGTCATATCCAACGTCCTGCTCGGCAATCTCGGCCACATCCCCGCGTGGCGTGGCACGCTCGGCCTTTTCACCGCCCGGGAGAAGAAGGCGGCACGCGAGGCGCTCGCGCGCGTCGGTATCCCCGAAGTCGCGTGGCAGCGCGCGTCGACCCTGTCGGGCGGCCAGCAGCAGCGTGCCGCGATCGCCCGCACGCTGGTGCAGCGCTCCAACATCCTGCTCGCCGACGAGCCGATCGCGTCGCTCGACCCGTCCTCCGCCCGCCGCGTCATGGAAATCCTCGCCGCTGTGAACCGCGACGAGCAGATCACCTGCGTCGTGTCGCTGCATCAGGTCGAATATGCGCGGCGCTACTGCCCGCGCACGATCGCGCTGCGCGACGGACGCGTCGTCTTCGACGGCCCGTCTTCGGAGCTGACCAACCAGATGCTGGTCGAGCTCTACGGAGACAATTCCGAGGAACTGATTTTGCCGGACGCTCCGATGCAACCGGCGAAACCGAAGCGCGCGCCGGAACCCGGACGCGTTCCGGCCTTCGCATAACTCAACCACGAACAGGGAATTTAGCCATGAACGCATTCTTCAAGGGCGTGGCCGCCGCGGCTTTGGCGGTCACGCTGTCCGGCGCCGCTCTCGCCGAGGAGATCAACTTCGGCATCATCTCCACCGAGTCGCAGCAGAACCTGAAGCCGAAATGGGATCCGCTGCTGGCCGACTTCGCCAAGGCGACGGGCCTTGAGGTGAAGCCGTTCTTCGCCTCCGACTATTCGGGCGTCATCGAGGGCATGCGTTTCGGCAAGGTCCAGATGGCCTGGTACGGCAACAAGTCGGCGATGGAAGCCGTCGACCGCGCCGAGGGCGAGGTGTTCGCGCAGACCGTCGCGGCGAGCGGGGAGCCCGGCTACTACTCGCTGATCCTCGCACCGAAGGACAGCCCGCTTAACTCCGTCGAGGACCTGCTGAAGTGCGACCAGTCGCTGAACTTCGGCCTCGGCGACCCGAACTCGACCTCGGGCTACCTGGTGCCGATGACCTTCGTCTTCTCGGCCAACAAGATCGACCCGAAGACCTGCTTCAAGAACGTTACCAATGCCAACCACGAGACCAACGCCATGGCTGTTGCCAATGGCCAGGTCGACGCGGCCTCGAACAACACCGAGAACCTGGCGCTGATAGAAAAGAACCAGCCGGCAGCCTTCGAGAAGATCAAGGTGATCTGGAAGTCGCCGCTGATCCCTTCCGATCCGATCGTTTGGCGCAAGGACCTGTCCGAGGAGACCAAGGCCAAGATCAAGGAATTCTTCCTCACCTACGGCACCGACAAGTCGAAGGGCGACGTCGCCAAGGAGAAGGAAGTGCTCGCCGGTCTCGAATGGGCGCCGTTCCGCGACTCGTCGGACGACCAGCTCCTGCCGATCCGCGTCATGGAACTGACCAAGTCGATCGCGCAGACCGAGGCTGACACGTCGCTGTCGGAAGCCGACAAGAAAGCCAAGATCGAAAAGCTCGAGGCCGAGAAAGCTACTTACGAAAAGAAGCTCAAGGCGACCCAGAGCTGATCGTCGGAATCGGCCCAACAACGCCGGCCGCGTG
>JAEYXI010000576.1 GCA_023428515.1 Pseudomonadota bacterium
CACGCGGCCCGACCCGGCGGCGCTCGCCTCGCCGGAGGTGAAGCTGAAGTCGCTGCTGTCGGGCGGGTAACGGGAGAGGTTATTGGGTCTTCGTCTGGGCTCTGCTGTATAGGCGCAAAGCGAGCCGGGTGGGGTAGCCGGAGGCAGCGCTCGACGTTCTTTTCAGCGTCGCGTTCTTCATAGACAACCCCACCCGTCCAACCGCCTGCGGCGGTTGTCCACCTGCTCCCCGCTGCTTCGTAGCGTCCCGGCGTTCGCCGGCCCTTTCGCTATGCCGCCGGCATGGCGAATTCGCTACGCGGGCCGGCTGCTCACCCCCTAAAGGGGGAGGGATAAAAGCGCGTTTGATCATCGCCACGCCCGCCGAAGCGTCTGGCCATTGAGAAAGTGGGAAGACGGGCAGGCTTTGAGGCGCGTCCGAATTCGAAAGAAGAACAGGCGCTCCAACGCCCGCCCGTCCGGTGTCTGTCGCCCCGTCGACCGGTCCCATATCCCCTTGCTCCAAGAAGAGCAGAAGACATACGGCCGCCCCGTCTGCGCGCGGCGGGCATTTTCGCCCGCCGGGCATGCCGGCCTGTCGGACGCCCTCAGGACCGTGGGAACCGAATCCACGGTGGGAGGTCACCGCCGCCCTCCCGCATCCCGGTCCGGACCCGGATCCCGCGAGGGCGATGCGAGGGATTATGCGGGAGGTTTTGGAGGCGGGGATAAAATAGAAAAAGATTTTTTCCGGTGGAACCAGGAGGCCCGCTGGGCCAGCAAGCCAACTTTCCTTCGCCTGACCATGCTGATAGAAGGCGGACGCTTTAAAACCGCAGGACCCCCGAAATGGCATCGCGTTCCGCAAAAGTCAGCCGCAAGACGAAGGAGACCGAGATCTCGGTATCCTTGAACGTGGACGGCACCGGCAAGGCCGACATGGCGACCGGCGTCGGCTTTTTCGACCACATGCTCGACCAGCTTTCCAGGCATTCGCTTGTTGACATGGCAGTGAAGGCGAAGGGCGATCTGCATATCGACGACCACCACACGGTCGAGGACACCGGCATCGCGATCGGCCAGGCGCTTTCGAAGGCGCTCGGCGAGCGGCGCGGCATCATGCGCTATGCCTCGATCGACCTTGCCATGGACGAGACGCTGACGCGCGCGGCGATCGACGTGTCGGGTCGGCCCTATCTCGTGTGGAACGTCGCGTTCACCGCGCCGAAGATCGGCACCTTCGATACCGAACTGGTGCGCGAATTCTTTCATGCGCTGGCGCAGAACGCCGGGGTGACGCTGCACGTGACCAATCACTACGGCGCCAACAACCACCATATCGCGGAAACCTGCTTCAAGGCGGTGGCGCGGGTGCTGCGCGCGGCACTGGAGCGCGATCCGCGCCAGCCTGACGCCGTGCCCTCCACCAAGGGCAGCCTGAAAGGGTAAGCCATGGCGATCTATGTCGTGATGGAGCCGCCGGCCGCAGATGCGGTTGAAGCGGCAGAGCGAGCCATTCTAATACGCGACGGTTTTGCTTTCCTCGCCTTCCTGGTGCCGCCGCTCTGGCTTCTGTGGCACCGCCTCTGGATCGAGGCCGCGCTTGCCTTTGCGGTGGGCGTCGGTCTGACGGCGCTGGGCGAGACGGCCGGCCTCGGCTTCATGAGTGCGGCGCTGTCGCTCCTTGTGTCGATCTATGTCGGGCTGGAAGGGCCGGCGCTGCGCATCAACGCGCTGCGGCGGCGCGGCTGGCGCGATCGTGGCGTGGTCGAGGCAGCAAATGCGCGCGAAGCGGAGATACGTTATTTAGCCGGCGAAGAAGCGCCCGAAGAGGTCGTGGTCGAAGTGCCGCCACCATTGGCGCCAACCGTGCCGCGTCCGGCTTCCACAGGACCGGTGCTCGGCCTGCTCGGCTATCCGGGAAGACATTGATGCGAGTCGCGATCATCGACTACGGCTCGGGCAATCTGCGCTCGGCCACGAAGGCTTTCGAGCGGGCTGCGCGCGAGGCCGGCATCGCCGCCGAGATCGACCTGACGGCCGATCCGGAGCGCGTGCGGACCGCCGACCGCATCGTGCTGCCGGGCGTCGGCGCCTATGCCGACTGCGCAGCCGGGCTTCGCGCGGTGGAAGGCATGTGGGACGTCGTGCAGGAAAGCGCGATCGAGCGCGGAAAGCCGTTCCTCGGCATTTGTGTCGGCATGCAGCTGATGTCTGAGCGCGGACTGGAGAAGGTCGTCACCAATGGCTTTGGCTGGATCAAGGGCGATGTGAAGGAGATCACGCCCGATGATCCCACGCTGAAGATCCCGCAGATCGGCTGGAACACGATCGAGCTGAAGCGCCAGCATCCGTTGTTCGAGGGGATCGCGACAGGTGAAAACGGCCTGCACGCCTATTTCGTGCATTCCTATCACCTCGACGCGACGGAGCCGGGCGAGGTGGTGGCGGTCGCCGACTATGGCGGGCCGGTGACGGCTGCGGTGGCGAAGGACAATCTCGCCGGCACGCAGTTCCATCCGGAGAAGAGCCAGGCGCTAGGCCTTGCGCTCATTGCCAACTTCCTGCGCTGGAAGCCGTCCTGAGATGGGCGCGGCGCTGAGGCAGGCGACCGCCGCCGACGTCGAGACGCTGTTCGACATCAGGACGAGCGTGGCGGAGAACCACCAGTCGCGCGCCGAGCTGGAAGCAGAAGGCATCACGCAGGCTACCCTCGCCGAACTGCTGGACGGTGATACACGGGCATGGATTGCGGAACTCGACGGAACGCCTGCGGGATTCTCGATGGCGAAGGGCGATGAGGCGACGGTGTTCGCCATGTTCGTGCGGCCGGAATTCGAGGGGCGCGGGCTTGGTCGTCTGCTGATGGACGCGGCGGAGGACTTTCTCTTTGCCCGCCATGAGCTGATCTGGCT
>JAEYXI010000596.1 GCA_023428515.1 Pseudomonadota bacterium
ACCACGCGAAGCGTGGTGGAGGGGGCGCCGCCACATATGAACGACACGTTTTCGGGGGAACGAATGGCTGAATTTCCGGTGCGCAAGATCGAGGTGATCACCGAGGAGATCTTTCACGAAGGCGGAAAGCCTCCCGAGGAATCGAGGCGGCGCGCCGCAGCCATGGCGCTCGTGAAAAATCCGTTCGCCGGGCGCTATGTGGAACGGTTGCAGAGCGCGATGGAGGATTTGAAGCCGCTCGGCCTGCTGCTGTCGGATAAACTCATCGATGCGCTGGGCGGCGATCCCAAGAAGATCGACGGCTATGGCAAGGGGGCTATCTGCGGCACGGCTGGCGAACTGGAGCACTGTGCGCTGTGGCACGTGCCGGGCGGCTATGCGATGCGCGACAGGCTCGGCGGCGCCAAGGCGATCGTGCCGTCCGCCACCAAGGTCGGCGCTTTCGGCTCGAGGCTGGACGTGCCGCTCGGCCATATCGACGCCGCCTATGTGCGCAGCCATTTCGATGCGATGGAGGTCGGCATCGCCGACGGGCCGCGCCCTGACGAGATACTCTTCATCCTCGCCATGTCGATCGGGCCGCGCGTGCACAACCGCATGGGCGGGCTGGCGGCCGACGAGATCAAGGCGTGGGACGGATTGCGATGACGGGTTAGGCTGATGGCTGGCGAAGGCAACATACTGAAGCTGATCGAAGCGGAGCCGGAAGAGGGTTACCGGCTGCAGGACCAGATCGGCTTCGTCCTGCGCAAGGCGCATCAGCGCCACGTCGCCATCTTCGCCACGAAGATCGCCGACCTGACGCCGCCGCAATTCGCAGCGCTGGCGAAGCTAGCCGATGTCGGCGAGACCTCGCAGAACCAACTCGGCAGCCTCATCGCCATGGACGCGGCGACGGTGAAGGGCGTGATCGACCGGCTGAAGGCGCGCGGTCTGGTGGAACTGACCAGGCACGATGTCGACAAGCGCCGGCTGCTGGTCAGTCTCACGCCGCAAGGCCGCGAGACGATCGAGCGGCTGATTCCGCTTGCGGAAGCGATCACCACCGAGACGCTTGCGCCTCTGTCGCAGAAGGAAGCGGCGACGCTTTTCAAGCTTTTGTCGCGGATCGCTTGAGCGCCGTACTGCTGAATCCGATTCTCGCCACAAAAACAACCAGATCGCACTGCTACGAGCGGTGTCGGGGCGGCTGCACAAGCCAATGAGGTTCGGCATGATCGAACGCCTACACCAAACCGCCTTCTGGCGCTCTCTTCATACGCCGGGCCATGATGTTGCCCTGATGGCGCCGGCGCTGACCGGCTGGCATCTCACCGGAATGACCGCGTTTCTCGCCAAGGACGGGCCGACCGCCATCAACTACACGGTCGAGATCGACGACGCCTGGCAGGCCAAGCGCGGCAGTTTGCGCGGCATTACCGGCAAGCGGCGTTTCTTCCATACGATCGAGCGCAAGGAAGACGGCTGGACGCTGGACGGGAAGTGGCAAGGGCTCACCGAGCTTACCGATCTCGATTTCGGCTTCACGCCGGCGACCAATCTCCAGCAGCTTACGCGCGCGGCCCTGGATGTCGGCCAGCGGGCCGAGTTCTCGGTCGTCTGGTTCGACCTCGGCCAGGAGAAACTCGTCGAACTGCCGCAGATCTACGAGCGCCGCGACGAGAGACATTACTGGTACGAGTCGCCGACCGTCGGCTACGAGGCGATGCTTGAAATGGATGAAGGCGGCTTCGTGCGGGTCTACCCCGATCTCTGGGTGATGGAAGAAAAGCCAGCCTAGTGGGTCACGCGTTGGCGCCGAAGAGCCGATCCGCCTCTTCGGCCGTGTAGTAGCCCATGGCGACGTCGCGGCGGACCAGCGCCGGGTTGCGCTCGCCGGGGTCGCCGTAGCCGCCGCCACCCGGCGTGCCGACCTGGACGCGATCACCGGCCTTGAGGGGAATATCCTGCTCCTTGGATAGATGTTTTGGCACGTGGGCTTCGCCGTTGCGGAAAACGGTAACGGTGTTGACCGCGCCATCCTTGCCACCGAGCACGCCCTGTGGGCCGACGCGGCCATGGTCCATGACGAAGGAGGCTCGCGCCTCGCCGCGCAAAAGCTCGACCTCATAGGCGAGGCCGAAGCCGCCGCGATGTTTTCCCGCGCCGCCGGAGCCCTCGCGCAGCGCATAGTGCCGGTAGAGCACGGGATAGGCCTGCTCCATGATCTCGACCGGCGGCGACTTCGAAATGCCGATGGTCGAGCAGCCGTTGGAGAGGCCGTCATGGCCGGCATTGCCGCCATAGCCGCCGCCGGAGATCTGGTACATGACGTAGTCGCGGCCCCGCTGCGGATCGTGGCCGCCGAGCGCGAAATTGCCGCTGGAGCCGGCGGGCGCGGCCGTCACCTTGTCGGGCAGCGCCTGAACCATCGCGGCGAAGACGGATTCGGCGATGCGCTGTGAGACCTCGGCTGCGCAGCCCGACACCGGCCGTGGGTATTTCGCGTCCAGGAAGGTGCCCTCGGGCTTGACCACGGTCAGTGGCTCGAAGGCGCCGGCGCTGATCGGCACGTCCGGGAAGATGTGCCGCATGGCGAGGTAAACCGATGACAGCGTGGTCGCGAGCACGCTGTTCATCGGTCCCGCGCAGGGTTTCGATGAGCCGGCAAAATCGAAGGTGAGGCCCTCGCCCTTCTTCTCGATCGCGAGCGCGATGGTCAGCGGCTCGTCGACGACGCCGTCGGAATCGACGAAGGCTTTTGCGCGATAGACCCCGTCGGGGATCGCGGCGATGTTGGCGCGCATCTGCTCGGCGGCGCGTTTCCTGAGTTCGGCGATTGCCTCCGTCACCGTGTCGTCGCCGTAGCGGTCGAGGATGGCGAAGAGCCGATCCTGGCCGACGCGCAAGGCCGCCGCCTGCGCGTGGATGTCGCCGATGCGCTGGTCAGCGACCCGGATATTCGAGGTGATGATCGCGTAGATTTCCGGATCGAGCTTTCCACGCTTGAACAGTTTCACTGGCGGCAGGCGCAGGCCTTCCTGCTCGACGGCCGTCGCCGATGCGGAAAAGCCGCCAGGCACCGCGCCGCCGATGTCCGGCCAGTGGCCGGTGTTGGATAGCCAGCAGAATATTTTGCCGGCGCGGTAAACCGGCATGGCGAAGCGAACGTCCATCAGATGCGTGCCGCCGAGATAGGGATCGTTGACGATGTAGATGTCGCCTTCCTCCGGCGGCAGGCAGCTTCCGTCGGCGATCATCTCGATGATCGTCCTCGTCGAATATTGCATGACGCCGACGAAGACCGGCAGGCCCTGGGAGCCCTGCGCGATCAGCGAGCCGTCGACGGCCGAGTAGATACCGTCGGAACGGTCGTTGGCCTCGGCGATGACAGGCGAGAAGGCAGCGCGGGAAAAGGCGAGGTCCATCTCGTCGCAGGTCTGCTGGAGCGCTGCCTGGATGACGGAAAGGGTGATGGCGTCGAGGGTCATGGGGAGCCCCCGCGAGACGGAGAGGGGGTGCTCTTCATGCCTTTCCTATCTCGATCAGCAAATTCCCGTCAGCATCGCTTCTCGCGACGTCGCCGGGCTCCAGCACCGTCGTCGCGTCCATCTGCTCGATGATCGCCGGGCCGCACACCACTGCGTCGAGCGGCAGGTTTTCCCTGACATAGACCGGCGTATTGATCCATTCGCCATCGTACCAGACGGGACGTATTTCCCGGCGCGCCTCGTCAAGCGAAGCGGCCCGTCCCGCCGGGTCGATCAGCCGGCTGAGATCCACCGCCGGCTGCACGCCGATGACCGAAGTGTTGAGGTTGACGAGGTTGGCGCGGATTTCCGGCAGTTCGACCCGGAAGCGCGCGAAATAGGCTTTTTCGAACAGTTCCTGGAGCGTCGCGCGCGACACGTCAGCGGAAGGCAGCGGGACATTAAGGATATGGGTCTGCCCCAGGAACTGCATGTCGGCCGAATGGATCGTGCGGATCGTCTCCGGCTCGACAGCCTCCTTGGCGATCAGCGCCTCGCCTTCCTCGCGGTGGCGCTCGAGCACGGCCTTCACATGCGCCTCGTCGAGCTGCGGCACCGGCCGGTTGATCGTGTTGACGAAATCGTGCCTGAGATCGGCGACGACGCATCCCAGCGCATTGGTTATGCCCGGCCGGGCCGGCACCAGCACGGTGGGCAGGCCGAGCTCTCGCGCCAGCGCCGAGGCATGCAGCGGGCCGGCGCCGCCGAAGGCGAAGAGCGCGAAATCCCGAGGGTCGTAGCCGCGCGAAACCGACACCATGCGGATCGCGCCGGCCATCTTGATATTGCCGAGCTTGAGCACCGCACCTGCGGCGGCGATGGCGTCGAGACCGGCGGCGCGGCCGACCTTCTCCTCGAATATCTTTTTCACCTGCTCGACGGTGACAGGTGCGTCGACGGCGAGCAGGCGTTTCGGGTCGAGCCGGCCGAGCAGGAGGTTGGCGTCGGTGATCGTGGGTTCGGTGCCGCCGCGCCCGTAGCAGATCGGGCCGGGGCTCGCGCCGGCGCTTTCCGGTCCGACCTGGATCAGACCGGAGGCATCGACGCGGGCGATCGAACCGCCGCCGGCGCCGACAGTGTGCACCGCGACCATCGGCACATGGATCGGCATCGCATATTCGATCTCGGTCTCGTTGTAGACGGCGGGCTCGGCGTCGAGGATCAGCGCCACGTCGGTCGAGGTGCCGCCCATGTCGTAGGTGACGAGGTTGCGGTGCCCGGCGCGCGCTCCCGTGTAGGCCGCCGCGATGACGCCCGAGGCCGGCCCGGACATCACGGTCTTGGCTGCATCCTGCGCGACGAAGCGCGCCGAGATCATGCCGCCATTGCCGTTCATGATCAGGAAGTCGCGGCCGTATCCTCGCCCCTCCAACTCGCGCCGCAGCCGCTCGACATATCGCTCCAGGATCGGCTGAACGCTGGCGTTGACGGCGGCGGTGACGCCGCGCTCGAACTCGCGCGCCTCCGACAGAAGCGCGTGGCCCATGGTGATG
>JAEYXI010000632.1 GCA_023428515.1 Pseudomonadota bacterium
CTCGCAATACCGTCCGAAGCCCCTGTCGAGCCTCCTGTCCGGACCGCATCCGCGTCGCCGCGCCAGGGCGTCGGGCTGCAGACGCTGGTGCCATCCGACCCCTATATGGCCGGTTATCCGCGTCCCGACCCGCCGCAAGCTCCCGAGTACAACCCGATGCCTTCAGACGAAGCCGATTGCCGGGCGCAATTGAAGCGCATGAAGGTGCAGTTCGTCGACCTCGCACCTATACGCGACGGGCAGTGCGGCATCGACCATCCGGTCAAGGTTTCGGCGATCGGCAACGTCCAGATGAAGCCGGCCGCGACGCTGACCTGCGCCATGGCGCTGACCTTCTCGCAGTGGACCAAGAACGAACTCGTGCCTTCGGCCCGCCGGCGCTATTTCTCCGGGATCAAGACCATCCATCAGGGATCGAGCTATTCCTGTCGCAAGATCGCCCGCAGCCGCACGCTGTCAGAGCATGGCAAGGGCAACGCGCTGGACATCATGCGCATCGAGCTGAACAACGGCAAGGATATCGATGTGAAAAAGCCGGGCTTCTTCTCGTTCCGCCAGCGCGGCTTCCTGAACAATGTGCGTGGCGATGGCTGCCAGTACTTCAACACAGTGCTCGGCCCCGGTTACAATTACGACCACCGCAACCATTTCCACTTCGACATCAAGCAGCGCCGCAACAATCGCGTCGCCTGCCACTGAGGGCACGCTGCGCGGATTGGCATGAGAGGCTGCCCTGGCGTAAACTACCGGCATGACCGCAGCGCCTGCCGGGCCGGAAAGGCATCATCCAAAACGCTCGCGCCGCGCCGCGACGGCGAGCCTCGTCATCCTGCTTGCCTATCTCGCCATCGCCTATATCGCAGCCCCTGAATTCTGGTGGCGCCATGAGGGCGGCCTCGACCAGCTCGCCATGCGCACGACGACGACCGACGGCATTCCGGGCGACCCCATCAATGTCGGCCTCGTCGGCACGAAGGAGGACGTCATGCGGGCTTTCGCGGCTGCCGGCTGGCGGCCGGCCGACGCGATCACGCTGAAGACCAGCATCGAGATCGGCCTCAGTGTCGCTCTGCGCCTGCCTGATCCCGACGCACCGGTCAGCACGCTGGTCTATGACGGCAGGCGGCAGGATTTCGCTTTCGAGAAGCCTGTCGGCACCAGCGCCGACCAGCGCCACCATGTCCGCTTCTGGCAGACGGACCCGCTCACGCCCGGCGGCGACGGCCCGCTTTTCCTGGGTTCGGCGAGCTTCGACCGCGGCGTCGGCTTCAGCCACGACACCGGCCAGATCACCCATCACATAGGACCGGACCTCGATGCGGAGCGCGATTTCGTCATAACCAGCCTCACCGAGGCCGGCTGGATACGTTCGACATCCGAGGTCGAGGGGTCCGGAGCGACCGAGGACGGGAGGAACGGCGGCGGAGACCGCTACTTCACTGACGGTAAAGTGATTGTCGGCGTGCTGGGAACGCCTGGCTGACCGCCGAAACCGGGCGCCCTGCCATTGCTTAAATCCGCGTGGTGTCTATTTTCTTCCTCCCGGCCGGGATGCTATTGAGCCTCGATGTTATTAGAAATTGCGATTGTCGTCGTTCTTATCTGCGTGAACGGCCTGTTGGCCATGTCGGAACTGGCGGTAGTCTCCGCCCGCCCTGCCCGCCTCAAGGCAATGATCGATCGCGGCGTGAAAGGCGCGGGACCCGCCCTTGAACTCGGCGCCAATCCCGGGCGCTTCCTGTCGACGGTCCAGATCGGCATCACCCTCGTCGGCGTGCTGTCGGGAGCGTTTTCCGGCGCCACCCTCGGCCAGCGGCTGAGCGAAGCTCTCATCGCATCCGGCCTGACGCCGGGCGTCGCCAATCCGCTTGGCGTCGGCGTGGTGGTTGCCATCATCACTTATGCCTCGCTTATCGTAGGCGAGCTTGTGCCCAAGCAGATCGCGCTGCGCGATCCCGAGCGGATCGCCGTGAAGGTCGCACCGGCCATGGGCATGCTTTCGAAGATCGCGCTGCCTCTGGTCTTCCTCCTCGACGTGTCCGGCCGCGCCGTCCTCTGGCTGCTCGGCCAATCCGGCGAGTCCGAAGAAAAGGTCACAGACGAGGAGATCAAGATGCTGGTCGCCGAGGCCGAGCATCACGGCACGATCGAATCCGACGAGCGGCGCATGATCGCCGGCGTCATGCGCCTCGGCGACCGCGCGGTGCGCGGGGTGATGACGCCGCGCACCGAGATCGACTGGCTGAACCTCGAATCGGATGAGGCGACCGCCAGGAAGATGCTGATGGAGACCCAGCATTCGCGCCTGCCGGTCGGCGAAGGCGCCGTCGACAACATGGTCGGCGTCGTGCAGACGCGCGAATTGCTCGCTGCGCTGCTTGCCGGCCAGCCCTTCGAGCCGCGCAAGCACATGCGCACAGCCCCCATCGTGCATGACCAGGCCGATGCGCTCGACGTGCTTACGACGCTGAGGGAATCGGAAGTCCCGGTGGCGCTGGTGCACGACGAATACGGCCTCTTCGAAGGCATCGTCACGCCAGCCGACATATTGGAGGCGATTACCGGCGTCTTCCGCTCCGACCTCGACGCCGAGGAAGAGCCGCCGGCGGTGAAGCGCGAGGACGGCTCATGGCTGCTCGCCGGCTATATGCAGGCCGACGAGATGTCCGAGCAGCTCGGCATCGAACTGCCTGAGAATCGCGACTACGAAACCGTTGCGGGCTATATCCTGTCGCACCTCCACCGGCTGCCGGCGACCGGCGAATGCGTTGACGCGGAGGGCTGGCGCTTCGAGGTGGTCGACCTCGACGGCCGCCGCATCGACAAGGTCATCGCCTCGAAGCTGCCCGGCGTGCATCGCGCCGGAAGAAAGTGATCCGCGCGGCATGAAAAAGGGCGGCTCTCGCCGCCCTTTCTTTTGTTCGTTACGGTCTTTTCGGCAATCCGGCCGGTTCAGCCAGGCCGGTTTATTCAGCCGCCTGTCGCGCCAGAATGTCTTCCTCGCGCGCCTGCTTCAGCACCTTCGCCCACCAGGAGAGATCGTCCAGCGCCGTCGCCGCCGCCTGGTTGAGATGCTCGAATTCCTCGATCTTCTTGCCCTGCTGCAGTATCTGGACGAAGTCGCCCCAGACGATGTGCACGGCGAAGCGGATCGGCGTCATCTGCAACTCGACGGCATGGAGCCGGAGCTGCTCGATCGCCCGGGCACCGCCGACGCCACCATAACCCACGAAGGTGACCGGCTTGCGGTTCCATTCGGTGTAGGCGTAGTCCAGCGCGTTCTTCAGCACGGCCGTCGGGCCGCGATTATATTCCGCGGCGATCACGATGTAGCCGTCGAACTCGGCGACCTTCTTCTGCCAGCGCAGCGCCACCTCGTTCTTCGACGGCGCCCACAGGGAGGACGTGGCCTCGTCGAAGAAGGGCATCGGGTAATCGCGCAGATCGACAACCTCGACATCGAAATCGCCGCGCGCCTTTGCTATGTTGGCGATCCATTCCGTCGGCTTGTCGGCGAAACGGGCGGCGCGGGTCGAGCCGACGATCACCGCGATCTTGGGTTTGGACATGTCAGTCTCCTGTGAAGCTCTAGTATCCTTAGGATACCTGACCTACTTATGATACTGACGATGGCCCCGGCAAGGAGGCACTTTTTTGAAACCAAGGCACGAGCACCTCAGCGAGGATTGCCGCGCGGTGAGCGACATCCTCCAGCGCGTCGGCGATAAATGGACGGTGCTTGTCGTTGGCAAGCTTGGCGACGGCCCGCTGCGCTTCAACGAGTTGCGCACGGCGGTGGGCGGCATCTCGCAGAAGATGCTGACCACGACGCTGCGCGGCCTGGAGCGCGACGGTTTCGTCACCCGCACCGTCTATCCGACGATCCCGCCGCGCGTCGACTACGAGCTGACCGACCTCGGCTACGAGCTCCTGGAGCCGGTCAATCGGCTAGGCGAATGGGCGAGGAAGAATACTGGGCGGGTCAATGCCGCACGGGCGAGGTTCGATGCGGCGGTGGCGGGAATAGTGAGTAGTGATCAGTGAGATAGTGAGCAGGAATAGAGACCGAGTTTCTCATCCACTACCTCACTCCGCCGGCACCGGCGTCGGCTTGCCCTCGCCGTCGAGAGCCACCATCACGAACTCCGCGTCGGTCACCTTCTCCATGATGTGCGTCAGGTAGCGCTGCGCCCAGGCCTCGACCTTGAGCGTCATCGAGGTGCGCCCGACGCGCGTCACCGACGTGTAGATGCTGAGCGTATCGCCGATCTTCATCGGCGCGGCGAAGGACATTTCCCTGACCGCCGCCGTCACCACGCGCCCATGCGCGCGCTCGGCGGCGCGGATGCCGCAGGCAAGGTCCATCTGCGCCATCACCCAGCCGCCGAAGATGTCGCCGGCGGCGTTGGTGTCGCCGGGCATGGCCAGGGTCCTCAGCGTCAGTTCTCCGATCGGGTGCGCTCCGGCCACGTGCATCATCCTTGCTCAAATATGCTCCATCCCTCTTGCCGCAGACTTGGCGGCAAGCCAAGGCCCGTCGAGCGGTCGTTTTTTCCACAGGCGATGCCGGAACGGCGCGTGACGCGCCGGCGGCAGGCGGACTAGCTTCGGCGATCTCCGGGATCAGCCTTGGCATCATGCAGACTTATGATTTCATCATCGTCGGCTCGGGTTCCGCCGGCTCAGTGGTCGCCGAGCGGCTGTCGGCGAGCGGCCGCCATTCCGTGCTGGTGCTGGAAGCCGGCGGCAGCGACATGCGCTTCTACGTGCAGATGCCGCTCGGCTACGGCAAGACCTTCTTCGATCCCGCCGTCAACTGGAACTACCGCACCGAGCCCGACCCCGGGCTATCAGGCAATACCGACCACTGGCCGCGGGGAAAGATTCTCGGCGGGTCGAGTTCGATCAACGCCATGGTCTGGATCAGGGGCCAGCGCGAGGACTTCGACGCCTGGGCAGCCGCCGGCAATCCCGGCTGGTCCTATGACGATCTGCTGCCGGTCTTCAAGGCAATCGAGGATAATGAAGGCGGCGCCGACGAATGGCGCGGCGCCGGCGGGCCGATCCATATCGCCGACTGCCGCAGCAAGGTGCACCCGCTGACTGCGCGTTATCTGAAGGCCGCCGAGCAGGCGGGTCTGCCGCTCAACCCGGATTTCAACGGCAAGAGCCAGGAAGGCGTCGGCGTCTACCAGATCAACGCCAAGCGCGGGCGCCGCATGTCGGCAGCGCGCGCCTTCCTGCATCCGGCGATGAAGCGCAGGAACGTGCGCGTCGAGATGAACGCGCTGGCGACGAAGATCCTGTTCGAGGGAACGCGCGCCGTCGGCGTCGAATATGAGCAGCGGGGGGCAAGGCACACGGTCCACGCCGGCCGCGAGGTGATTGTCTGCGGCGGCTCGATCAACTCGCCGCAGCTCTTGCAGCTTTCAGGCGTCGGTCCTGCGCCGCTGCTCGAGGGCCTGGGCATCCCGGTCGTGCACGCCAACGCCAATGTCGGCGCCAACCTGCAGGATCATCTCGGCATCAACTACACCTTCAAGGGCAAGCTGCCGACGCTCAACCAGATCCTGCGCCCATGGTGGGGCAAGGCGTTGGTCGGCATGCAGTATATCCTGCTGCGCAGCGGGCCGCTGTCGCTGTCGATGAACGCGGCGGGCGGTTTCTTCCGCACCGACCCGGCCATGACGCGGCCGAACATGCAGCTCTATTTCCAGGCCTTCTCGACCGTCATCCCGAAGAACGGCGAGCGGCCCATCCTGACGCCCGACCCGTGGCCGGGCTTTTCGGTCGGCCTTTCCAACTGCCGGCCCTCGAGCCGCGGCGAGATCATGATCCGCTCCGCCAACCCGCGCGACTATCCGAGGATCGTCCCCAACGCCTATTCGACCGAAACCGACGTGGCGGAGATGCTTGCCGCAGTGAAGTTCGTGCGCAGGATCGTGGCACAGCCGGCGCTTGCGGAAATCATCGAGGAGGAGGTGCTGCCCGGTCCCTCGGTGACCTCCGACGAGGATCTGATCCTGGATTTCCGAAAACGCTCCGGCACGGTCTACCATCCGGTCTCGACCTGCCGCATGGGGACGGACCCGTCCTGGGCTGTGGTCGATCCGCGGCTGCGGGTCCACGGAGTTTCAGCCTTGCGCGTCATCGACGCCTCTATTTTTCCGGATAACATCTCCGGCAACACCAACGCGGCATCCATCATGACCGGCTGGAAAGGCGCGGAAATGGTGCTGGAGGACCAGAAATGAAAATCACCGACGTAAAAACCTGGGTCGTCGGCAATCCCCCGCCCGGCATCGGGGGCAAGTACTTCATCTTCGTCAGGCTCACGACCGATTCCGGCGTCGTCGGCTACGGCGAGGCCTACAACGCGACATTCTCGGCGCATGTCACCGCGAGGATGATCGAGGACATGGCCGAGCGCTACTTCATCGGCCATGACCCGCACGACATCGAGGTGTTCTTCCGCCGCTGCTATTCCTCCGGCTTCACCCAGCGTCCCGACGTTTCCGGCATGGGGTGCTTCTCGGCGCTGGAGATGGCCTGCTGGGACATCATCGGCAAGGAAGCGAACAAGCCGGTCTACAAGCTCATCGGCGGCCGGGTGCACGAGAGGCTGCGCTCCTACACCTATCTCTATCCGCATGCCGGCAGCGTCCACACCGAGGACGTGTCGGGACGCAACGTCTACAACGACCCCGATCTCGCCGCCGAATGCGCGATGCTCTACGTCGAGCAGGGCTTCAACGTGGTGAAGCTCGACCCGGCGGGACCATATACCGCCTTCGACGGCCACCAGCCGCGGCTCGCCGACATCGACCTCTCCGCCCGCATGGTGAAGGCGATCCGCGAGGCGGTCGGCACCAGGGCCGACATATTGTTCGGCACACATGGCCAGTTCACGGCGTCGGGTGCGCTGCGCATGGCGAGGGCGATCGAACCCTACGATCCCCTGTGGTTCGAGGAGCCGGTGCCGCCCGACATGCCGGAAGTGATGGCGGAGGTCGCCCGCGGCACGTCGATCCCGATCGCCACCGGCGAGCGGCTGACCACCAAGTTCGAGTTCGCCCGCGTCATCGAGACCCGCGCCGCGACGATCCTGCAGCCCGACCTGGGACGCTCCGGTGGCATCCTGGAGACGAAGAAGATCGCTGCAATGGCCGAGGCCTATCACATCCAGATCGCGCCGCATTGTTATTGCGGCCCGATCGTCGGCGCGGCGAACATCCAGCTCGCCGTGACCTTGCCCAACTTCCTGATCCTCGAATCCCTGAAACAGTGGGATGGATTCCACGAGAAACTCCTGAAGAAGAAGATCGAATGGCAGGACGGCTGGATCATCCCGTCGAAGGAGCCCGGCCTGGGCGTCGAGCTGGACGAAGCCGTGTGCGAGGCGCATCCCTATGACGGCAAGGCGCTGCATCTCGAAATGCGCCAGACGCCGCTGTTCCCGTGACCAACCGGCAGGCTTACGCCTTCATCGGCCTCGGCCATCTCGGCGCCCACCTCGCCGCGAGCCTGCTGCGCAACGGCTTTTCAGTCATAGTCCATGATCGCGACCCGGCCGCCGTCGCTCGCCTCGTCTCGCTCGGCGCGACCTCAGCTCACTCC
>JAEYXI010000665.1 GCA_023428515.1 Pseudomonadota bacterium
ACCTGCACGCGCCCAGATGCGCGTGCCGGGATATCGGATACGGTCGCGCCACCGTCGAAGCCGGTCCAGCCGCCCTCCTGTGTCAGCTTGACGTCTATGCCTTTCACCACCGTCGTGCCGGAGGTTACGGTAGCCGCCTGCACACGGCCTGCGACCGCAGGCGCCGCGGCATAGTCGCTGACCGTCGCATCGATCGCGACGTCTGCGGCCGTCAGGTCGCCGCGCGCCAGCGATTTCGTCGTGGCGTTGACCGCAAGCTCGGGCTTGCCGGCATTCTGGCTGAAGTTGAGCGTCCCGTTGAGGTCGCCCTTCACCGTCTCCAGCGCCAGCGCAGCCAGCGCACCGACATCAGGAAGCTGGAAGTTCACCGTGCCGAGCGGCAGGAATTTGTCATCGAGCATCAGATCGCCGGCTATGCGATTCTGGCCGAGCGACAGTGTCAGGCCCTTCACCTCGCGCCTGCCGTTCGAGGTCGACAGATTGGCTTTGCCGTCGAGCGCCTCGCCACCGACCGTGCCGGTCAGCGACACATCCGCTGCCGGGTTTGCCATGTCGGCCCTGCCGGCCGCCGTCAGCTTCAGGCCGGCTATCTCGCGCCCAGCCGCTTCGATTCGGTCACTCATCATCGTCAGAGACACGTCGGGCGTGGCCAGCGCGCCTTGCGCCGTAACCTCCAGGTCGACGGCGCCGGAGGCGCCCTGCGCCAGCAGGCCGACATTGCCGAGCCGGCCAGTGATGTTGGCGTCGATCTCCTGGTTCGCAGTGCGCACCCGTCCCGAGGCCGAGAGTTCGCCGGACGAGATCGAGAAGGGATCGGCGGAAACCATGCCCTCGTGGTCGCGGGCGATATCGGCGTCGAGTTGCACGCGCTCCGCCAGCGCCGGCCGCACAGCGGCAGGCAGCGCCGAGGACGCCACGTCGGCGTTGAGCTTCAGCGTCACCGACCCGTCGACCAGCGACACGTCGCCGGTGAACTTGCCGGCGATGGCGTCGCTGCTGAGATTGCCGTCGGTGACGGTCAGCGAATCGGTCGTCAGCGTGCCGGCAAAGCCGGCTCCGATCTTGCCGGCGACCAGCGGCGCGATCGTCGGATTGTCGATGATCAGCGCAGCCGCCGTTGCCGTCCCGGTCACCGGGCCGCTCCGCTCCTGGATGTTGAAGGCGTCCGAATGGAGCGCGATGGCCAGGTCGTCGAGTTCGGCGTCATTGGTCGCCACCTTGGACAGCGTCGCGGCAATGTCGACGTTCGGCTCGCGCCCGTCACCCATGGCGCGGATCGAAGCCATCTCGACAATCATGTCGATCGGGCTTTCCTCGGTGCCGAAGGAGAGCGGCACGCCTTCGCCCGCCGCCTCGATCTGCAGGGCGAAGTCGCTGGCACCCTGCGGATCGAGCGTGCCCGACGCGGTGCCCTTGACGGCATTGCTCTCGATCGTGCCGCGCTCGATGTCGATGCCGCCCGACGAGGTCAGCGTTCCCGCGAAATCGAAACTCGAGTTTCCGGTGAGCAGCGGCCGGAGGTTCTCGGGCAGGAAACGCTCGAATTCGCCGTCGCCCTTCGCCTCGATCGCGCTGCCGGCGCTGGTGAACTGGTGTCTTCCCTCGACACGGGTGATCACCGTGCCGTCGACAGCGAAAGTGCCGCTGCCGGCCCAGTTGGCGGCCGGTCCGCTACCCGAGACATTGATCTCGACCGGCGGCTCGCCAGGCAGGCCGAGCAGATTGGCGAGGATGCCGCCCTGTGGTTCGGAGGCGCGTATGTCGAGGCCGAGCCGGTTGTCGGCCGGTGCGAAGTCGACCGAGGCGTCGATACTGCCGGCGCGTCCGTCGCTGCGCGCTATGTTGAGCTGCGAAACGACCTGAAGGGGCGAGGCCTCGACCCGAGCCGAGCCTTTGGCCGCGACCGCCGCCACGCCGCCCGCCAGGGCAGGTCCGAGCGCGATGTCAGGCAGGTCGATCTGCTTGAGGTCGAGCGAAACCGGCAGCGAGAAGGAGCCGGCCTCTTCCTTCGGCTTGCTCGCAGGCTTCGGCGTCCTGGCCACCTCGATCCGTTCGGCATAGATGCGGTCGGACGCGAAAGTGGCCGAAAGCAGCTTCAGCGGCGACCAGTCCACCGCAACGTTGCGCGCCACGAGCCACGGCCCGTCCGCATCCTCGAGCACCAGGCTTTGCAGCGTTAGATTGCCAAACCAGATGCCGTTGATGCCAGCGATCTTGACGCCTTGCCCCGGCGATGACGCGAAATCCGAGATCAGTACGGCGAGGTTCTCCCTGCCGCGTTCGGTCAGGGTCAGCACGGCGATCGCGCCGATCACGAAGGCGAGCGTCGCATAGATCGCGTAGCGGAGGATGCGGGCGATGAGCTTTACGTAGCGCATCGGTCAGAACGCCTGGCCGACGCCGGCATAGATGGCGAAGTCAGGATCGCCAGGTTCCGGATTGAGGGGAACTGCCGCATCGATCCTGAGCGGCCCGAACGGCGTCAGGTAGCGGAAGCCGACGCCAGCGCCGACCTGGAA
>JAEYXI010000014.1 GCA_023428515.1 Pseudomonadota bacterium
ACGGCGTCGTCGGCGGCATCTGCGCCGGTACGCTGGTGCTTGCCCGGGCCGGCCTCTTCGCGCATGTCTCGCACACCAGCAACGGCCGTAGCTGGATCCTGGAGAACGCACCGTCCTATCCAGGCTCGCAGAATTACCGCGACGTGCCGCATGCTGTCGCCGATGGGACGATAGTTTCCGCGCCTGGCACCGCTCCAGGCACGTTTGCGTTGGAATTCCTGCGGGCCCTCTACCCCGGCAACGAGACCCAGTTCGCCGAAATGCGGTCTTTGTTCGGCCTCGAATATGCTGCAGCCTCCTGACAATATGCTGTCAGGAGCATTGTGACAGGGTGACGCGCAAATCAGGTCGTATGGGACGCCATGAAGGACTGGCACGACAGGCTGAACACAGCAGGGATCAACGGCATCAAGCCGTCTCCACGCTCGTTCTCGGACGTGGTGGAGGGGCAGCCGATGCTGGTGCCGACCGCCCGCCAGGTCGACGACTTCATCCGATCGATCCCCGAAGGGGTTGAGATGGACGTGCGCGCATTGCGCACGGCGCTTGCGCTGGAGCATGGCGCCGAGGTGACCTGCCCGGTCACGATCGGCTATCATCTGCGCACCGTATCCGAAGCCGCCCACGAGGCATTGGAGCGGGGTGCCGCCCTTACCGACATCACGCCGTTCTGGCGGGTGCTGTCTGGCCGGACTCCGACCACAAAAAAGCTGTCCTTCGGCGAGGAGTTCGTCGCCGATCAAAGAAAACGCGAAGGTTTGCGGGATTGAGCCATGCGCAGAGCAGACCGGTTGTTCCAAATCGTTCAGCATTTCCGCGGCGGCCGCCTGGTCACCGCGCAGAAGCTTGGCGAATGGCTCGAGGTTTCCGAGCGGACCATCTACCGCGACATCGCCGATCTTCAGGCGACGGGCGTCCCGATCGATGGAGAAGCCGGCGTCGGCTACATGATGAGGGAGGGTTTCGACCTTCCGCCGCTGATGTTCACGCGTGACGAGATCGTGGCGCTGGTCGCCGGCGCCCGCATGGTCCGGGCCTTCGGCGGCGCCACCATGGCCCGCGCGGCCGAGGAGGCGCTGGTCAAGATCGGCGCCGTGCTGCCCGACGCCGAGAAGGACCGCATCGCCCGCACCGAGATCCATGCGCCGATGTGGGTGGTCAGCGATGCCGACCGCGCCCATATCGACCGCATCGAGCGTGCGGTCGAGAAGCGCGAGGTGCTGACGCTCGACTATCGCGACGAGGCCGGCCGCCCGTCGGCCCGTGACGTGCGTCCGCTCGGCCTGTGGTTCTGGGGCAAGGTGTGGACGCTGGTCGCCTGGTGCGAGATGCGCTCCGATTTCCGCGCCTTCCGCATCGACCGCATCGCTGCGGTCATTCCGGCCGGCCGCAACTACAAGCCTGAGCGCGGCAAGCAGCTTGCCGACTTCTATCGCTCCATGGAGCGCGGCGAGCGGATGGGAGACGTACCCGGTCGCGCCAGCGGGTATTGATCCGGCCCTTTCATCCTCGTTCCCGCCCTTGCGGGAATCAGCCATGCTGGCGGGATGAGACAAGTCGAAATCGTCGACTACGATCCGTCATGGCCGATGCAGTTCGCGGACGAACGCGCCGCGCTTCTGATGTTGCTTGGCGATCTCACAGACAGCGTCCATCATATCGGCAGCACGTCGATTCCCGGTCTCGCAGCCAAGCCGAAGGTCGATATGGATGTCGTCCTGCGCGCCGAGGAATTCATTCCCGAGGCGATAGAGCGCGTCCGGGCGACCGGCGCGTGGGATTATCATGGCGATCCCCATGGAGATCGCCGATGGATTTTTACCCGTGGCCGCGGCCGCGGCACGCGTGTCTATCTGTGCGGTCCGGGCAATGAGGCGCACAGGAGGCGCCTTGCCTTCCGTGACTGGCTGCGTGAGCATCCGAAAGATGCCGCAGCGTATGACGCGCTGAAACGCCGCTTGGCGGCAGAGGCCGACGGCGACTTTGCGCTCTACACCGAAGGAAAAAGCGCCTTCGTGGCGGAGGTGCTACGGAAAGCGCTGCACGCTTGAATTCTGGCAGATAGGGATTTGTCGGAAGGCCAGGAGCGAAGGAGTTCTCGCCAATGGACATGGATATCAAGGAAACTGACGGCGCCTGCCATTGCGGCGCGGTCCGGCTGCGGATCAGGCTCTCGGATGGACTGCGTTCCGCGCGGCGGTGCAACTGCTCCTACTGCCGTATGCGCGGAGCAGTCGCCGTGACGGCCAAGCTCGGCGACGTAACCGTGATCTCCGGGGCGGAGGCGCTCTCCACCTATCAGTTCAACACGATGTCCGCGGAACACCATTTCTGTTCGAAGTGCGGCATCTACACACATCACCGCCGTCGCTCCAATCCCAACGAATACGGAGTGAATGTCGCGATCCTCGAAGGGGTAAGCCCGTTCGATTTCGCCGAAGTGGCTGTGACCGACGGCATCAACCATCCTTCCGACGGCAGATCCGGATCGGATATCGTCGGCACGCTGCGGTTCGTGCCTGCCAATTAGCCGGCGCAGGGGCGGTAGTCGCAAAAAGGCCCGCATGTGCGGGCCTTTTGATCGGATTCGAAGGCGGGACTATTTCTCGTCTTCTTCTTCTTCCGGCTGGGTCGACTTCAGAGCCGAAAGCTTGGCGAAGACCGCATCGGCGTCGAGCTCGGCGTCTTCCGCCTTCTCTGCAGGCTGTTCCGGCTGCAAGCGCTCGGTAAGCGCCGCCGGCAGCAGCGTGTCGCCGGTGGGCTGCGCCGGCTCGCGGCCCTTGGAAGCGCGGTTCACCTCGAGGTCGAGATCGATCTGGGAGCAGAGCCCCAGCGTCACCGGGTCCATCGGCACCAGATTGGAGGCGTTCCAGTGGGTACGGTTGCGGATCTGCTCGATCGTCGACTTGGTCGTGCCGACCAGCCGCGAGATCTGCGCGTCCTTGAGTTCCGGATGGTTGCGCACCAGCCAGAGGATCGCGTTCGGCCGGTCCTGGCGCTTCGACAGCGGCGTATAGCGCGGCGCCTTGCGCTTGGATTCCGGCACGCGAACCTTCGGCTCGGAAAGATGGAGCTTGTGGTTCTGGTCCTCTTCGCCGCGCTTGATCTCGTCGCGCGTCAGCTGGCCGGTGATGACCGGGTCCATGCCCTTGATGCCCTGCGCGGATTCGCCGTCGGCGATCGCCTTCACCTCGAGCGGATGCAAACCGCAGAATTGCGCGATCTGGTCGAAGGAAAGCGCGGTGTTGTCGACCAGCCAAACCGCGGTCGCCTTGGGCATCAGAAGCGTGTTCGCCATGGATAAAATCCTCTCGTTCGCCCGCGTCCCTTTCGCGGGCGGTGGTCAGACCACCAATTTGGGAAATCGCGGCGTATATAACGATCTTCGCCCCTCGGAGCAAGGATTCTTTGCCTAGCTCGATGAGCGCAAGTCTGCAGAAGCCCGGGAATCAAGCCGTTTGCAGGCGCGCATCACCGGAATGTCAGTGGGCGCCCGCGCATGTCATGGAATTGTCACCGCAACGTCATCGCTCTGAAATATCGCCGCCCCAAAGCATGGCCGCTTTCGTTCCTTGAGGGAGATGCCGCTATGCCCCGTCATTCCAAGCTATTTGCTCTTACCGCAGCCCTGGCTGCGTCCGTCTCGCTGCCCGCCCATGCCGACATGATGTTCAACCGCATCGCGAGCTTCGCCGTGGCGGACAACCTGCCCGCCGACATCGAAAAGACCACGCCCACCTCCTCCGAGATCATCACCGTGAGCGAGGACGGCAACACGCTGGTCTATTCCGACAGCCCGCTCGGCGCCGTCGGCTTCATCGACATCACCGATGCGAAGGCTCCCAAGGCCGGCGGCATCGTCAAGATCGAAGGCGAGCCGACCTCGGTGGTCATCGCCGGCGGCAAGGTCCTTGCGGGCGTCAACACGTCCGAAAGCTATACTAACCCCTCGGGCAACCTGACCGTCATCGATCTCACATCGAAGAAGATCGACAATTCCTGCGATCTCGGCGGCCAACCCGACTCGGTCGCGCTCAGCGCCGACAAGAGCTTCCTCGCCATCGCCATCGAGAACGAGCGCGACGAGGAGGTGAACGACGGCGCCATCCCGCAAATGCCGTCCGGCAACCTCAAGATCGTGCCGCTCGCGGCCGGCGTCCCGGATTGCGCGGCCATCAAGACCGTCGAACTGACCGGCCTCGCGGCAATCGCGCCGGAAGACGCCGAGCTGGAATTCGTCGACATCAATAGCCAGGGTGAGATCGTCGTCACGCTGCAGGAGAACAACCATATCGCCGTCGTCGACGGCAAGACGGGCAATGTCGTCTCCCATTTCCCGGCCGGGTCGGTCACGCTGGAGAATGTCGATACCAAGAAGGACGGCAAGCTCTCCTTCACCGGCAAGCAGGAGAACGCGCTGCGCGAGCCCGACTCGGCGAAGTGGCTCGACGACAACCGCTTCGTCATCGCCAACGAGGGCGACTGGAACGGCGGTGCGCGCGGCTTCACCATCTTCTCCAAGACCGGCGAGGTTCTCTACGAATCCGGCCCGTCCTTCGAATATGAGGTGGCGAATCTCGGCCACTATCCGGAACATCGCAACAAGAAGGGCGTCGAGCCCGAGGGCCTGGCCACCGGCACCTTCGGCGAAGACAAGCTGATCTTCGTCGGTTCCGAGCGCGGCTCGCTGGTCGGCGTCTACAAGGATACCGGCGCGGCACCCGAATTCATCCAGGCGCTGCCGTCGGGCATCGGCCCGGAAGGCCTGATCGCCATCCCCTCACGCAACCTCTTCGTCACCGCCAACGAGACGGATCTCGTGGAGGACGGCCTCGCCCGTTCGCATGTCATGATCTTCGAACGCGCCGAAGGCCCGGCGGCCTACCCGATGATCACGGCCAAGCTGACCGACCAGGGCACGCCGCTCGGCTGGGGCGCGCTTTCGGCGCTGGCAGCAAGCGATGAGGCGGGAAAACTATTCGCGGCTTCCGACTCGGTCTACTCGGGCCAGCCCTCGATCTTCACGGTCGACGCCACGCAGACGCCGGCGCTCATCACCGGCAAGACCGTCGTCACCCGCAACGGCGATCCGGCCCAGAAGCTCGATATCGAGGGCTTGGTGGCGGACGGCGATGGCGGCTTCTGGCTCGCCAATGAGGGTGACGCCGCCAAGCTCGTCCCGCACGCCCTGATCCATGTCGACGACAAGGGCGCGATCAAGGAGGAAATCGGCTTCCCCGTCGAATTGCTGGCAGGCCAGACCCGCTTCGGCCTCGAAGGCATCACCACGATTGGCGAAGGCGACGACCTGACGCTGGTCATGGCCGTGCAGCGCGAATGGGGCGACGATCCGAAGAGCCAGACCAAGCTGCTCGTCTACAAGCCGAAGGCCAAGGAATGGTCGGCGGTGCGCTATCCGCTGGAAAAGGCCGAGGCAGGCTGGATGGGCCTGTCGGAGATCACCGCCCATGACGGCAGGCTCTACGTCATCGAGCGCGACAATCTGATCGGCGCGGACGCCAAGGTGAAGCGCATCTACGCGGTTGCGCTCGACGCCTTCAAGCCGGCTGCCCTCGGCGGCGAATTGCCGGTCGTCGAGAAGACGCTGGTGCGCGACCTGATCGACGACCTGAAGTCCGCCACCAACGGCTACGTCGTCGACAAGGTCGAGGGCTTCACCATCGACAAGAACGGCGACGCCTTCGTCGTGACCGACAATGACGGCGTCGACGATTCCTCTGGCGAGACGCTGTTCATTCGCCTCGGCAACATCAGCGCCGTCAACTGACGCTCTGGTGCAAATTTCCGTCTCCCCCGTTTGGAGGAGACGGAATGCCGCAGTCGGCTCAGCAGGGCCTGTTGCGGACGATCCGCCAACCGTCTGCGTCGGCTTGGCACGCGTTGCCGAAGGTCCGGAAGTTGCCGCGGCGCGTCGCGCAGACGGGCCGGTATTCCATTGTGCAGGCACGCTGCTCACGACCGCCACCCTCCCGGCGGCACTCGCCGCGGTGGACGATCCGATAGCCGGCGCGGTCGGCGACGCAGGGATTGGCGAAGGTGCGATGCTCGCCACGGCGACTGGCGCAAACCGGCTGGTATTCCCGTGTACAGAAGTTTGGTCCGGGCGGCCTGGGGCCAGGTCCACGTCCATCGTCCTCGACGACCACCGTGCACGCCGACAGCACGATCAGTCCGGCAAGCATCACCGCGATGCTCCGCAGATAGGTTGCAAAACGCATCTCTTCCTCCTCCATGTCCGTCCTGCCCCGGCGCAGTACTCAGCTTGCCGATCCTTTCCGCCAAGTCAGCCGATTGCAAGCCCGCCCGCATGCATCATCTCCTCTTCCGGACCTATGGGTGAACCGCAGCGCGGGTGCGACATCTTGTCAGAACAGTGGTTCCGTGCCATAAAATCCACCGTTCGGGCGTTTGCTGACCCGGAGACTGGAACGTTTGATCGACCCTTTCCCCGAAGCTGTAAATATCTGACGGCCCCGCCTTGGCGGGGGCTATTCATGCGCGAATGCATGGCCGCCAAGACAACCGGACCTGCCCGCCGGGCGAAGCGGCGGACCAGGAACCAGACTAGCAACGGGTGAAGGAGTTCTCCCATGTCCCAGACCGGTACCGTAAAATTCTTCAACACAACCAAAGGCTTCGGCTTCATCACACCGGACGGTGGAGCGAAGGACGTATTCGTTCATATCTCGGCGATCGAGGCGTCGGGGCTGCGCACCCTCGTCGACGGCCAGAAGGTCACCTTCGACGTCGAACCGGACCGCATGGGCAAAGGCCCGAAGGCGGTCAACCTGCGCGCGGCTTGAACCGTCATGCCGCTGCCGGCGGCATGAACTAGTTTCGAAGGGCATGGCACTGGCGCCATGCCCTTTTTGTATCAGTGGGCACGCGAGTACGGGGCCGGACCGCAGGTTCAGGGCAACTCAAATCCTCAAGGGGGAGCACGCGATGAAATTGATCGGAATTGCCGGTGCGGCGCTGCTTGCGTTGGGCATCGGAAGCGGAACCGCCGTGGCGATGCCCAAGACGCCGGCCGTGGAGGGCGATGGCCTCGTCACCAGGATCCAGGCCGACTGCCATGCCGATGTCCGCCGGCACTATGTGCCCGAATACGGCCGCAGGGTGTGGCACCGTCATCGCCAGTCGAATTGCAGGGTCATCATCGTCGATCGGGAAGACGATTATTATGACGAGCGCCCGCGGGACTGCCACCGCGATGTGCGCCGCCACTACCTGCCTGAATACGGCCGCAGCGTCTATCACAAGCATGTCGGCGAACGGTGCCGGATTCGCGTCTACAACCCGCGTCAGGGCGGTGGCGGCGGTGCGTCCTGCATCAAGATCGGGCCGCTCACGCTCTGCGAAAACTAGCGCCACGGTCGACGTCCAACGGCGGTTTCCGCATGGGAGCCGCCGCGGCGTCAAAGCCGTTGGAATAAGTTTCCACTTGCCCGTGGCCTAAAAATAAAGAAAAATTTGGCTTCGGGCATTTGCCGGCCCGGGAAACTAGGGGACTGCGCCTGATAGATTAGGGGTATCGGGCGTACCGTGGGAAGTGGACATACAAGTCCCTACGCGGGAGAACCTTTACCTTTCTTCCGGCGAATGCCGAGCCAGGCGGATGAGGGTTCGCTTGGCAAGCATAATATGGGATAGAGGAGTTTCCCATGCCGCAGACCGGCACCGTCAAGTTCTTCAACCACGCAAAGGGCTTCGGCTTCATCACGCCGGAAGGCGGCGAGAAAGACGTATTCGTCCATATTTCGGCCGTGCAGGCTTCCGGCCTGCCGGGTCTCGAAGACGGGCAGAAAGTCAGTTTCGACACCGAACCGGACAAGCGAGGCAAGGGTCCGAAGGCGGTCAATCTCACCATCCTCTGAGCGGGCGCCGGCCCGTTCGGACCGATAGAGGCGGCTGGAGCGTCCCT
>JAEYXI010000044.1 GCA_023428515.1 Pseudomonadota bacterium
GAGTCCAGGCCGCGCTCAGCCTGCAACCGAAAAGGCTGCTGTATTTGTTGGCACGCAGGCTGTTCAGCACGTCCGGCACGTGGAAAAATACAGCGCCGTCATTGTTCAGGTATTAACCAGTGGGCGATTTCGGCGGCGAAAGGAATCGGTAAGGCTGTTTCTTAAGCCGATTGCAACAGCTTCTGCCTAGTGTGGGGGACATCCGATCAACCGGTCACAAAGTTGACGGAAGTGCTGTAACACGGAGTAGGAGCTCTAGCATGTCCAACATCTTTGCACGTTTCGCAAAAGACGAATCGGGTGCGACCGCCATTGAATACGGTCTGATCGCCGCCCTCATCGCTCTGGCCATCATGGTCGGCGCCGGCGCTGTCGGCAACGCCATCGGCGACAAGTTCAACGACATCGCGACCGAGCTGAACAAGTAATTTCCGCCGGTCACGCAGGTTTATCCGGAAAGGCCGTCCCACGGGGCGGCCTTTTCACTTATGGGCCTTCGTATTCCCGAAGAATCCGCGGTACGCTTTTCACCCGCGGTTAAGGGCGTATGCGTTAAGAACGGTCCGTGTGCGTCATCTGGCGGAATCCTGGTCATGCTTGAAGCGCTGATCTTTGTCGTCTTCCCGTTTTGCATGGTTTTCGCGGCCATATCCGACACGCTTTCGATGACGATCGCGAACCGGGTATCGCTGCTGCTTCTCGCCGTCTTTGCGGTTGTCGCGCCGCTGACCGGCATGGACTGGGCCACCTATGGCTGGCACTTCGCTGCCGGCGCCCTGGTGCTGGCGGTGACCTTCGGCCTGTTCGCGCTCGGCGGCATGGGCGGCGGCGATGCCAAGCTGCTCGCGGCGACGGCGGTCTGGATGGGCTTCAACCTCCACCTCGTCGAGTACCTGGTTGCCTCGACCTTTCTCGGCGGGCTGCTCACGCTGGCAATCGTCGCTTATCGCGGTTCGGCGCTCGCCGTGTACACGGGCCAGAACATGTTCCTGAGGAATTTCGCCGACCCCAAGGGTGGCATACCCTACGGCATAGCGCTCGGGGTCGGAGGGCTCCTCGCCTATCCCGGCTCGCCGCTGATGGTGTGGGCGCTGGAGCGTATGGGCGCCCAGTAGCGGCCTCGACCGCCCTTTCGAAAGTACTCGTGTAAACTTTAAATTAATCACGATCGTAAGGAATGCATTAACCGTAATTTGACGATTGCGGCTGCATTGTCCGTCTCGGCTTAGGGTTTGACCTGGTACGGGGTTTGGATAATGGCGGCATCCCGATTGATAATTTTGGGTGTAGCAGTCGCCGCGGCCGGCGGCGCCGGCTACGTCGCGAAGAATATGATGGCTGCACCGCCTCCCGAGGTCATCGTGGAGCAGCCGCAGGCGCCTGCGATCGACCTGACCGAGGTCCTGGTGCTGGATGGCGACGTGCCGATGGGCGCCGCGCTCGGTGAACTGCTCGAATGGCAGTCCTGGCCGTCGGACGGCGTGAACGAGAATTTCATCACCAGGGAAAGCGATCCCGAGGCGCTGGAGAAATACAAGGGTTCGATCGCTCGCGTCGCCATGTATGCCGGCGAGCCGCTGCGCAAGTCCAAGCTCATCGGCGAGGGCCAGAGCTTCATGTCCTCCATCCTGCCGACCGGCTATCGCGCGGTCGCCACCCAGATCGCAGCCGACACTTCTGCGGGCGGCTTCATCCTTCCCAACGACTATGTCGACGTGATCATGACGCGCCGTTCCGATACGGCCGGCCCGACTGGCGGCTTCGTCACAGAGACCATCCTCAAGAATATCCGCGTGCTTGCGATCGACCAGGCGATCCAGGAGGACGAGGAAGGCCGCCGCGTCAAGGTCGGCGAGACGGCGACGCTCGAACTGACGCCGCAGCAGGCTGAGATCATCACCGTCGCCCAGCAGATGGCCGACCGGCTGACGCTGTCGCTGCGCTCGCTCGTCGATACCCGCGAGAAGGTGACCGGCGAAGCCGACTATCTCGTCTCCGGCACTGGCCGGAAGGGCACGATCCGGCTGATTAAATCCGGCGAAGTTTCCGAAGTGGGGGCAAGGAAATGACTTCAGGAACCGCGTTCCCCGGCGTGAGAGGCGGACAATTGGCAGCGGCGCTCGCCGTCGCGCTCGGACTTCTGGCAGGCGGCCTGCAGGGCGCCTACGCGGGCGGCCAGCTCAATGCCGGCGCGGTCGACGTGGCCTACGGCAACCAGGCCGGCGTGGGTTCCATGGTGGCGACCCAGAAGGTGAAACTCGGATTGAACAAATCCGTCGTCATCGACCTTCCCGCCGACGCCTACGACATCCTCGTCGCCAATCCGGCCGTCGCCGACGCGGTCACGCGCACGGCGCGCCGCATCTATCTCTTCGGCAAGTCGGTCGGCGAGACCAACATCTTCGTTTTCGGTCCCGGCGGCGAGCAGATCGTCAGCCTGGACCTGCAGGTCGAGCGCGATACGGCGGGCGTCGAGGAATACATCAAGCGCTTCATCCCGACATCCGACGTCAAAGTCGAACTGATCAACGACAACGTGGTGCTGACCGGTACGGTGGAGACGCCCCTGGATGCCGCCCGCGCAGCTCAGATCGCCAACATGCTGGTGCGCGGCGGTGAAGCGACCACCGGCCAGTATTCGCAGACCGCAGCGGCGAGCAGCGACGGCGGCGGCGTGGACATCAACAACCCCGACTCCGAACGCCAGATCAGCGGCATCGTCAACCTGATCCAGATCATCGGCGAAGACCAGGGGATGCTGAAGGTCACGGTCGCCGAGATCAGCCGCAATGTCATGAAGGCTCTCAATGTCGGCCTGATGGCGGAGGGATCTTCCGACGGGATAAGCTGGGGTGCGATCAGCGAGAACGCGCTCGGACTTGGCAGTGTCGTTCCCAACAAGGCGTCGATAGGCGCCGCGGTCGGCAACAC
>JAEYXI010000069.1 GCA_023428515.1 Pseudomonadota bacterium
GTCCGAAGGACCGAGACGGAGAGGGGGTGCTTCTCCCACGTAGGCCTGGTCGAGCGGTCGAGCAGTGGTCCCCTCTCCCTTGTGGGGAGGGGCTAGGGGTGGGGGTGTATTGCGCGGAAGATCGCACGATAGCGCCTACGCCGACCCCAGCTTCGCCCGCGCAAACTTCTGGAACGCTTTTGCACGATGCGACAGCGCCTCCGCCTGTCCGGGCTTCCAGCCATGCTTCTCCTCGGCCGTCATCTCGCCGAAGGTGCGCTCGTGGCTGTCGGGCACGAAGACCGGGTCGTAGCCGAACCCCTTGTCGCCGCGCGGCGGCCAGACCAGCGTCCCCTCGGCCTCGCCGCGGAAATATTCCGCCTCGCCGTCCGGCCAGGCCAGGCAGATCACCGCCACGAAACGGCCCTTGCGCTGGCCGGGCTCCACCGCGCCGACCTCCTGCATCGCCACCTCGGCGCGCTGCATGGCGACGCCGAAGTCGCGCGTGCCGTCGGGTGTCTCCGCCCAGTTCGCCGTATAGACGCCCGGCGCGCCCTGCAACGCGTCGATCATCAGCCCGGAATCGTCACTGAGCGCCGGCAGGCCGGTCGCCTTCGCCGCCGCATATGCCTTGATGTAGGCGTTCTCCTCGAAGGTCGTGCCCGTCTCGTCGGGCTCCGGCAGGCCGTATTCCCTGGCCGACTTCGCCTCCAGCCCGAACGGCCCCATCAGGTCGGCGAACTCTCTCAGCTTGCCGTCATTGTGGCTGGCGACGACGATCTTTGTTCCCTCGGGCAAATGCATCTACAAACCCCAGATCCTTGGTTCGGCGAACTCGATCGAATTGCCCGACGGGTCGCGGAAATAGATCGAACGCCCGCCTTGCGGCCATTCGAAATCGGCTTCGACGGCGATGCCGCGCCGCGTCAGCACCACCTTCCAGTCCTCGATCTCCTCGGCCGTCGCGGCAAAGCAGAGATGCCCCTGGCCGACGGTCCCGTGCGCCGGCACCGGCAGTTTTGCGTCCGGCGGCGGCGCATGCCTGGTCGCCTCGGCATTGAAAAGCAGCAGCACGCCCTCCCCGCAGCGGAAGAAGACATGCCTGCTGTCCACCTTGGCGATTTTCTCCAGCCCGAGCACGTCGCGATAAAAGGCTTCCGCCGCATCGAGGTCGGTCACGTAGAGCGCCGATTCGAGGATGGCGGAAGGTTTCATCCCTAAGCCACCGCCATCTGCTGCAGGCTGACCAGCCGCGAGATGCCCTTCTTGGCGAGCCCCATCAGCGTGGCGAATTCCTCCTCGCTGAAGGGAATGCCTTCCGCGGTGCCCTGGATCTCGACGATGCCGCCCTTGCCGGTCATCACGAAATTCGCGTCGGTGCCGGCCGCTGAATCCTCGACATAGTCGAGGTCGAGCACGGCCTGCCCGTCATGGATGCCGCAGGAGATCGCCGCCACATGGTCGCGCAGCACCTTCTGCACGCTCACCATCTGGCGCGCCTCCATCCAGCGCAGACAGTCGTAGAGCGCCACCCAGCCGCCGGTGATCGAGGCCGTGCGCGTGCCGCCGTCGGCCTGGATCACGTCGCAGTCGACAGTGATCTGCTGCTCGCCGAGCGCGCCGAGGTCCACCACGGCCCGCAAGGATCGGCCGATCAGCCGCTGGATCTCCAGCGTGCGACCGCCCTGCTTGCCTGAAGACGCCTCGCGGCGCATGCGCTCGCCGGTCGATCGCGGCAGCATCCCGTATTCGGCTGTCACCCATCCCTTGCCCGAATTGCGCATCCAGCCCGGCACCTTCTCCTCCAGGCTCGCCGTGCACAGGATATGCGTATCGCCGAACTTAACCAGGCAGGAGCCCTCGGCATGCTTGGAGACGTTGCGTTCGAAGGAAACGGCGCGCATTTCGTCGAACTGGCGTTTTGATGGACGCATCTGGCACTTTCTCGGGCTGGAATTCTGTCTTTGGCGGCTTTTAGCCGCCGCCCGGCGGCATAGCAAAGGAAAACGGCCCCTTTCCCTGGAACCCACAGCCTTCCGTTACGGGCGTTGTGTTCGCACGCCGGCTGTCTATATCTTGGAGCCGGAGGCGAACGATGACGAAAGCCGTGCTCGATCCCACCTTGCAATCCCTGGACATGCGCTCGCGCGACATTTTCCGGCGTATCGTCGAATCCTATCTGCGCGACGGCGAGCCGGTCGGCTCGCGCAACCTGTCGCGCATGCTGCCTTCCTCGCTGTCGCCCGCCACCGTCCGCAACGTGATGAGCGACCTCGAGCAGCTCGGCCTCGTCTATGCGCCGCATATATCGGCCGGCCGCCTGCCGACGCAGCAGGGGCTGCGTTTCTTCGTCGACGCCTTCATGGAGCTCGGCGATTTATCGGAGGACGAGCGCCGGGTCATCGAGGCCCAGGTCAAGGCCTCGGGCAACGGCGCGACGCTGGAGCAGATGCTGACCGAGGCCAGCCAGATGCTGTCGGGCATGTCGCGTGGCGCCGGCCTCGTCGTCACCGCCAACAATGAGGTGGCACTGAAGCATATCGAGTTCATCCAGCTCGAGCCGACGCGCGCGCTGGTCGTGCTCGTCTCGCAGAACGGCGACGTCGAGAACCGCGTCATCGAACTGCCCGCCGGCATCACCGCCTCGCAACTGCACGAGGCCTCGAATTTCCTCAGCGCCCATATACGGGGACGCACGCTCGCCGAAGCGAAGGCCGAGATATCCCGCATCAGCGAAGAAACCCGGACCGCGCTCGACACGCTGTCGCAGGATCTGGTCGAGAAGGGCCTCGCCGTCTGGGCCGGCAGCGAAGGCGGCCTGCCGGCTCGCCTCATCGTGCGCGGCCGCGCCAACCTGCTCGAAAACATCACCGCCGAGGCCGACATCGAGCTCATCCGCCGCCTCTTCGAGGACCTCGAAACACAGGACGGGCTGATCCAGCTTCTCGGTCTCGCCGAGGAAGGTTCCGGCGTGCGCATCTTCATCGGCTCGGAGAACAAGCTGTTCTCGCTGTCGGGCTCGTCGCTCGTCGTCGCGCCCTATCGCGACAAGGATGCCCGCGTCATCGGCGCGCTCGGCGTCATCGGCCCGACCCGCCTCAACTACGCCCGCATCGTGCCGATGGTCGACTACACCGCGCAGATCGTCTCGCGCATGCTGCGCTAGCAGCCAGTGGCGCGCGCTCCCCGCCGTGTATAAGATGTTCCGGCGGAGGAATTTTTGATGGCGCTCGAAGAGATCAAGGCACAGATCGGCCTTCTCATGCGTGAGATGGTCAATCAACCCGAAGACGAGCACGAGGTCCGCGAGCAGCTGCGCGAGAAGTTCAACGAGTTGCGCGCCCTCGGCATGCCGCTGCCGGCCGACCTGGTAGCGCTGGAGAAGCAGCTCGACGAGCGTTTCCCGGAGACCCCGGAATGACGAGGCCGGAAACCCGTCCGCCTCACCCTTCCAGCACAAGCGCCTGAGCCGCCGCGATGGATGCGCGCCCTCCGCCGAACCGGCGCCTCTGGCGCTACCTCATCCTGTCTTCTTACGCCATCGCGCTCTTCGCCTCCGGCGCGTTGGTGGCGATCGTCGGCGCGGCCATCTTCTACGTCAATTCCAAGCCGGACCTCGCCATCTGGCACACTGCCGATCTCGACGGCGAGTTCACCGCCCGCTCGGGCCTCAAGGATTTCCGCGAATATCTCGAACTCGAGGACGCGCTCTTCGCCGAGCTGAAGAGCGAGGTCTACGACGAGGTCGACGACAGCGAGCGCTCCGCCTACAATCGCTACACCACAGGCAGCAAGTCCGACCCCGGCATCTGGACGCCCAACTGGAACCGCACCTTCGAATACGGCAACACCGACGCCGCCTTCGGCGTGCTCCTGCTGCATGGCTATTCCGACAGCCCTTATAGCCTGCGCGGTTTCGGCCAGATGATGCACGAGGCCGGCGCGCATGTGCTGGGGCTTCGCATCCCCGGCCACGGCACCGCGCCGAGCGCGCTCAAAGACACCGTCGCCGACGACATGACCGCCGCCGTACAGCTCGCCATGCGCCACATGAAGGACGTCATGGGCGAGCGCCCGATCTTCATCATCGGCTATTCGAACGGCGCCGCACTCGCCCTCAACTACGATCTCGAAGCCGTCGAGGACGCGACGCTTCCCGTGCCGGCCGGCCTCATTCTGATGTCGCCCGAGATCGGCATATCGCGAGCGGCGGCCTATGCGAACTGGCAGGCGTGGGTCGGCGACCTGCTCGGCCTCGACAAGCTCGCCTGGAGTTCGGTCCTGCCCGAATTCGACCCGTTCAAATACAATTCCTTCGCCGTGAATGCCGGCGAGCAGGCCTGGCGGATGACCGACAAGATCCGCACGAAACTCGACCGGCTGTCGAAGAGCGGCCAGCTCGGCGAGGTCTCGCCTATCCTGGCCTTCCAGTCGGCGGTCGACGCCACCGTGCTCGCCAACGCCGTCGTTTCCGGCCTGTTCGGACGGTTGCCGTCAGGAGACCACGAACTCGTCATCTTCGACGTCAACCGCTACTACGAGGCGCAGGGGCTCATCGCCAAGCCTATCGATCTCGAAAGGCTGATCTCCGGCCCGCAAACGGCCTATGCGATCGGCATTGTCACCAACCGCGACAGCGCAAGCTTCGACGCGGTGCTGCGCAGCCGTCCGGCCGGCAGCGACGTGGTGACGACCACCGCGCTCGGCCTTTCCTGGCCCGACGACGTCTATTCGCTTTCCCACATCGCGCTGCCCTTCGGACCGGACGATCCTCTCTACGGCGACGATCCGCGCTCCGAAAACCCGGGCATCAGGCTCGGCCGCCTGGCGCTCCACGGCGAAAACGGCACGCTGTCGATCCCGCCCACCATGATGACCCGCCAGCGCTGGAACCCTTTCCACACCTTCATGACGGCAAGGATCGCGGAGTTCGTCCGCAAGCATGGCGGCGTCGCGCCGGCGCAGTAGCCCGACCAGGTGCAGGCCCAATAGGATCTCAGCCGAACTTGCGCCGCGCGTCGAGCGCCAGGCCCAGCCCGACGCTGCCGAACACGTCGCCTTCGACCACCGAGGCCTCAGGCACCAGCGACAGGATGCTCCGGCGCGCCAGGGGGATGGCCGTCGAGCCACCGGTCAGGAACACGGCGGTGATGTCGGCCGGTTTCAGCCCGGCGTCGGCGATAGTCCTCTCAACCGTCGCAGCCACGCGGCCGACATCGGCGCGGATTGTCTCCTCCAGACCCTCGCGGGTGATCCCGGCGCTGAAGCGCGCGTCGGTCAGGTCGACATCGACCGTCGCCTCCGTGCGGTCGGTTAGCGCGATCTTCGCCTGCTCGACCAGTTGCGCCAGCGCATGACCAAAACGATGGTCCACCACGTCGATCAAGCGGTCAACGAGATCCGGCCGCGCCGCCTCGTAGCGCAGTTGGCGCAAATCGGTCTTCGCCTTGGCAGTGTAAAGCAGGTTGATGCGCTGCCAGGTCGCCAGATCGACGAAATAGCCGGCGGGCAGGTTGCGCTTGGCGTCCTTGGTCGGCGTCAGGTAGCCGAGCTCAGGCATGACATGGGCGAGGCTGAGCAGCCGGTCGAAATCCGTGCCTCCGATATGGATGCCGCTGTTGGCGAGGATGTCGTCCTTGCGGTCGCTGGCCGCGGCGCGCTCGGGCGACACCCTGACGATCGAGAAGTCCGACGTGCCGCCGCCCATGTCGACGATCAGCGCTAGCTCCTCGCGCGTCACGTCCTGCTCGTAGTCGAGCGCGGCGGCGATCGGCTCGAACTGAAAGGCGATGTGCTTGAACCCTTGAGTACGCGCCGCCTTCTCCAGTTCGGACTGGGCCGCCGCGTCGGCCTCGGCATCGTCGTCGACGAAGTGCACCGGCCGCCCGAGCACCACCGTGTCGACGTGTTCGCCGGCATGGTTTTCGAGCCGCTTCTTCAACTGTCCGAGGAAAATGCCGATGATGTCGGTGAAGGCGACCGAACGCGACTTCAGCCGCGTCTTCTCATGCACCAGCGAACTGCCGAGCACGCTTTTCAGCGCGCGCATCAACCGGCCCTCGACCGCGTCCGTATACAGGCCGATCGCCTGGCGGCCCAGATAGGTGCCGTTGTCCTCGTAGTTGAAGAAGACGGCGCTCGGCAGCGTTACCTGGTCTCCTTCCAGCGGCACCAGCCGCGGCCTGCCGTTCTCGACGACGCCGACAGTGGAATTGGAAGTGCCAAAGTCTATGCCGCCGTGAACCGGTCGCATGGCAATGTCCTCGATCGTGGCGGAAAGCGCGGGGACGTGCCCGATACACAAGCCCGGGCGGTTTGTCGATGCCGGAATCGTGTGTCGTCGGTATGACGCAGGACATCGCGCCGATTGGAGTCGCGTCGCGCCGATCTTCCGACGCAGGCCGGGTAGCCGCTCCTAGTTCCGCGTGCCGTTCAGCGTCATGTCGAACTGGACGAGGTTCGAGTAGATCGGCGTGCCGACGCCCATGCCGTAGGGCGAGCGGTAGATCGCGCCGGTGACATGGAAGGAGATCGCGCCGCCGGCCTGGCGGCCGACATCCGCCTTGAACTCCGCCTTGCGCGACTTGCCGCGCGCCGTCAGCGTGCCGACGATCCGCGCCGTCGACGCTCCCGTCCGCTGCACTGATGTCGAACGGAAGGTGATCTCCGGATATTCCGCAACGTCGAACACCGCGTCCGAGCGCAGGAAATCCTCCACCCTGGCTTCGTTGGCCTGCACGCTTCTGGGATAGAGCGTGATCGTCACGTTCGACCGGCCGACGTCGCGCCCGTCGATGCGAAAACTGCCCTTGTAATCGGGAAAACTTCCCTTGATGCCGCCGCCGCCGACCTGGTCGACCACGAAGCTTATCTTGGAGGATTTGTCGATCCGGTAGTTGCCTGCCGCGTCGGCCAGCGCGTCCGCTGCCGCTCGTGCTGTCGGCGGAAAGCCCGCTATTCCTGCCGCCACGACCAGGGCGGACAGGGCGGCGCGCACGGCGCCCGTAAGGTCACGTTCACGCATCGTCATTCCTCCCGTCGATGAGATCAGCCCTTCCCCGCCACGACAGCCTCGGAAGCATGCGCGCGAGCACGCTGTCGCCGAGTATGAAATGATGCCTGAGCGCCGCGCCCGCATGGCCGAGCGCCAGGACCAGCGTTGCATAGGCGAGCACGGCGTGCGCCTGCCGCCAGAAAGCCTCCGCCTGTTCGGACGGATGCAGCGGCAGATGCGGCACCACGACCAGGTTGAAGGCGAAGCTCGGGATGTTGAGCGTCGAGGTCGAGGCCAGCGCCCAACCGGCCAGCGGTACCGCTATCGTCAGCGCAAGCAGCGCCCCCTGGACGAAGGTCGCCGCCCACCGCTCGGCCGGCGACAGGCCAAGCGCTGCAGGCGCGGGTCCCGTCACTGCCCGCCACAGCAGACGCAGCGTCGCAAGGCCAAGGATCACGAAGCCGAACGACTTGTGCCACTGGATCATCTCGAATTGCAGCGCCATGCTCTTCACGCGCTCCATGCTGAAGCCGAGCGCGATCTGGCCCAGCAACAACACCGCGATCGCCCAGTGGATGCTTATGGAGACCGGTCCGTAGGCCGTGCCGCGCGACATCGTCGTCGCCTCGCTCTCATGCCTTCACCCGGAACTAACGACGATCACCATCCGCTTATTCCTGGAGCGCGACCCATCAGCATGCTTCATGCGTCGATCTACGGAATTCGTGTGAGACAATACCGCAGACCTGCTAGATGCACGGCTTCGTTTGGACCAGCCTCATGACCCTTGCCGGTTTCATCGCCTATAGCGGCGCGCTCGCACTGGCCGCCGCCATCCCCGGGCCAGGCGTCACCGCGCTGGTCGCCCGCGCGCTGGGCTCGGGCTTCCGCTCGTCGCTCTTCATGTCGCTCGGCCTGATCCTCGGCGACCTTATCTATCTCACCGCCGTCATGCTCGGCCTCGCCATCGTCGCGCAAACCTTCGGCATGGTCTTCCTGGTCGTCAAATGGGCCGGCGTCGCCTATCTGGCATGGCTCGCCTGGACCTTCTGGACGAGCGGCATCACCGCCGAGACGGTCGAGGCGAAGAAGGCAAAGGGCGGTTTCTTCGCCAGCTTCCTCGCCGGGCTCACCGTGACGCTCGGCAACCCGAAGACGATGATCTTCTATCTCGCCATCACGCCGACCATCGTCGATCTCAGGACCGTCACGCTCGCCGAATACGGCATACTGGCGCTACTCACGATCGTCACGCTGCTCGTCGTGCTCGTGCCCTACCTGGCGCTTGCCGCCAAGGCGCGCTGGTTCCTGAAGACGCCGCGTGCGCTGAAACTGCTCAACCGCACGGCAGCCACCTTCATGGTCGGCGCGGCAGCAGCCATCGCCGCCCGCCAGTAGATTTCGCGCCAAACCATTCCCGATTGTCGCATTTCAACGAAATTTGATTCCGGCAAAACCTGGTTTTCGAAAATCACTCTACTCGGCTTCTGCTCCCGGGCGCACTATGTTCGCTTCCAAGCAGGGAGATTTCGATGACCAAGCCCGTTACCCACAAGCCAGGCCGCGGACGCATCTACAATTCGATCACCGACACGATAGGCGACACGCCGCTGGTCCGGCTCGACAAGTTCGCCAAGGAAAAGGGCATTGACGCCAACCTCCTGGCGAAGCTCGAATTCTTCAACCCCATCGCCAGCGTCAAGGACCGCATCGGCGTCGCCATGATCGAGGCGCTCGAAGCATCGGGCAAGATCTCGCCCGGCAACAACACGCTGATCGAGCCGACCTCCGGCAACACCGGCATCGCGCTCGCCTTCGCCGCCGCCGCCAAGGGCTACAAGCTCATCCTCACCATGCCGGAGACCATGTCCGTCGAGCGACGCAAGATGCTCGCGGTCCTCGGCGCCGAACTGGTGCTGACCGAAGGGCCGAAGGGCATGAAGGGCGCCATCGCCAAGGCCGACGAACTCGCCGCCACCATTCCCGGCGCCATCATCCCGCAGCAGTTCGAGAACCCGGCCAATCCCGAGATCCATCGCACGACCACGGCGGAGGAGATCTGGAACGACACCGACGGCAAGGTCGACATCTTCGTTTCCGGCATCGGCACGGGCGGCACTATCACCGGCGTCGGCCAGGTCATCAAGAAGCGCAAGCCGTCGCTGCACGTCGTCGCCGTCGAGCCGGAGGCATCGCCGGTGCTGTCGGGCGGCCAGCCCGGCCCGCACAAGATCCAGGGCATCGGCGCGGGTTTTGGGCCGAAAATCCTCGCCACCTCGATCTATGACGAGATCGTCACTGTCTCCAACGACGACGCCGTCGCCAACGCCCGCCTCGTCGCCCGCCTCGAAGGCGTGCCGGTCGGCATCTCGTCGGGCGCCGCCCTGCAGGCCGCGATCGTCGTCGGCTCGCGCCCCGAAAACGCCGGCAAGACCATGGTCGTCGTCATCCCGTCCTTCGCCGAGCGCTATCTCTCGACCGTGCTTTTCGAGGGCCTGGGAAACTAGGGAGGAACTAGAG
>JAEYXI010000094.1 GCA_023428515.1 Pseudomonadota bacterium
AGCGCGAGCACCGCGCGCGCCGTCAGCATCGACAGATAGGCGTTGGTGCCCTGGCGCTTCAGCTCCTGGTGCCGGTGGCGCAAGCCCCCCAGCGTCAAGCAGATGCCGACGACGCCTCCGCAGACGATCATGACGGTGGAGAACACGGATTCACGCGCCAGCGTCGGGTTGTTCTCGCCGTGGAGCATCATCGACACAATGACCGAAACCTCGATGGTCGTCACCGCGAGGGTGAGAACCAATGTTCCATAGGGCTCGCCGATGCGGTGCGCGATCGCCTCGGCATGATGCAGCGCCGCGAAGACGGTCGCGAACACCAGCCCGATCGCCAGCAGGGAAAGCAGGAGCCGGACCGGAACTGCTGAATGCTGGGCCGAGACGACGCCGAATTGCAGGACCACCGCAAGCAGCAAGGTGGCTATTGGAAGCGCATTCCACGCAACCGTCTGCCGTCCGGTGGTCATGTCTGTCCCCGCGGTGCCTGCCCTGGGCCATCACTACACCAAGCCCGGACGGGTCGCGACCGGAAAGGCGGAATGCTTAGCCGCTGCCGCCTGTTTTCGCGGCGCGCCGGCTGAGACGATGGGCGGCGTACCAGCCGGCCAGGCCGATGACGAGCCCGATGCCCAGCCCGATCAGCAGGCGCTGGTGCTTGTGCAGCGTATCGCCGAGGATCTGCTCGGCGCCGAGGCCGAAGATGTAGCCGATGCCGCCGAACAGGATCGTCCAGACGAGCGCGGAGATGGCGTTGAGCACCACGAATTTCGGCGCCGCGATGCCGGACATGCCCGCCGCCACGCCGCCGACCAGCCGGAAGCCGTAGACGTAGCGGTTGCCGATCACGTAGAGCGCCGGATAGCGCTGCATCAGGTCGAAGGCGCGGTCGAAGCCCGGCTTCGCCCGCAATCGCTGCACGAAGGGCCTGTCGGCGAAGCGGCGTCCGAACAGGAAGAACGTCGCGGCGCCGCCGAAGGCGCCGAGGAAGACGGCCACGAAGGCCTGCCAGGGCACGAAGACGCCCTGGTGCGAGAAGAAGCCGGCGAGGATGGCCGCCGTCTCGCCTTCCGCCACGCAGGCGGCGAAGACGGCGATCAGGCCGTACTGCTCGATCAGTGTGTGGATGGTGTCCGTCATGGCAGGTCACCGATCGTGCCGGGCGATACGTCCGCTTCTTTGCCGGCTTGGCTCAGTAGGTCTTCGCTCCATTCACCATCAGGCGAACCATGTAGAGCGACGTTGTGCCGGCGATATAGAGGTCGTTTCGCTTCGAGCCGCCGAAGCAGACATTCGCCACGACTTCCGGCACCTTGACCTTGCCGATCAGCGTGCCGTCAGGTGCGTAGCAATGCACGCAGTCGGCGGCGCTCGTCCAGATGTTGCCCTCCTCGTCCAGCCGGAAGCCGTCGAACAGGCCGGCGGTGCACTCGGCGAACACCCTGCTGCGGCCGACCTTCTTGCCGTTTGCGGCGACCTTGAAGACCCGCATATGCGCCGGGTGGTGGTCGCCATGCGTGCGGCCGGTGTCGACGACATAGAGCTCGGATTCGTCGAGCGAGAAAGCGATGCCGTTCGGCCGCACCATGTCGGTGATGACGGCGTCCACCTTCCCGGTGCCGGGATCGACGCGGTAGACGTGGCAGGCGCCGATCTCGCTCTCCGCCTTGTCGCCCTCATAATCGCTCTCGATGCCGTAAGCGGGATCGGTGAACCAGATCGACCCGTCCGACTTCACCACCACGTCGTTCGGCGAGTTGAAGCGCTTGCCCTGCCAGTTGTCGGCGATGGTCGTGACGGAGCCGTCGAACTCCGTGCGGCTGACGCGGCGGCCCGAATGTTCGCAGGAGACGAGCCGCCCCTGGCGGTCGACCGTGTGGCCGTTGGTGTTGCCGCAGGGCTGGCGAAACACGCTGACGCCGCCGTCCGTCTCGTCGTAGCGCAGGATGCGGTTGTTCGGGATGTCCGACCAGACGAGATAGCGGCCAGCGGCGAACCAGGCCGGTCCCTCGGCCCACTGGCATCCGGTATAGAGCTGGCGCACGCCCGCATTCCCGTTGAACAATTTTTTGAAACGCGGGTCCAGAACCTCGTAGTCGCTTGCCGGCATGAATTCCCTCCCTCATGCGCCAGGCCCGGATCGGGCCTCGTATCATGGTGACGCTGACGGCGATGATTACGCCTTGCGCCATATCCTGCGGATGCGGCGAGATAAGAGGAACATTCCTGCGGTTTGACAAGCCCGTCCGCACAAAATTGCCGGCGAGCAGCGCCAATCCCTCGACCGGGCCAGAGCGCGAAAGCCTGCTTGCCACGACGCGTTATGATGTACGAGAAAGTCTACCGATCCGACAGTCCGTCACATCAAGGAAACGCGCATGTATGAAATCGCCAGCAAGCTCGCCGTCATCACCGGGGGAACGCGGGGAATAGGGCTGGGCATCGCCCGGCACCTGCTCGACGCCGGCGGCAACGTCGTGGTCAACGGCCGCAACGAGACCGAGGAGGCGAAAGCGTTGCTCGCCGAATACGGCGCCGACAGGGTGGCGATCGACCTTTGCGATGTTGCTATTCCGGCGGAAGCGGCCGGCCTAGTCGAACGCGCGGCAAGCCGCTTCGGTCGGCTGGACATCCTCGTCCACTCCGCCGGCGGTCCGGTGCCCGGCAAGATCGTCGACCTGGCGCCGGAGGCATGGGCCGACGCCTTCGCCGTCCACGTGCACCCCGTATTCCATCTCTTCCGCGCGGCGCATCCCTACCTGGCGAGGGAAGGCGGCGCGGTGGTGCTCGTCTCGTCGGTCGCCGGCCTGCGCGGCTGCCCCGGCACGGTCGCCTACCAGACCGTCAAGGGCGCGCTCATCCCGCTGGCAAAAGCGCTCGCCATGGACCATGCCGTCGAAGGCATCCGTGTGAACGTGCTAGCGCCCGGCATCATCCGCACTCGCTTCCACCAGGCGATGACCGAGACCGCCAAGGCGCACAATCTCGCCAACCGCATTCCGCTCAGGCGCGAGGGCACGGTGGACGATGTGGCGGACGCGGCGCTCGGGCTCATCCGCAACGACTTCATGACGGGCGAGATCGTTACCGTCGACGGCGGCATGTCGATGCGGATAACCGGCTAGAGCGCGGGCGTATCAGCCCGCGCTGCCCAAAATCATTGATCCGGCCGCCACTCAGGCAGCGGGATTCTCACGCCTTCCGCCGGCAGGTATGCGCTGGCGCCGATCGCGGCGTCCGGCCGCGGCACGATTTCCCCTGAGGATTCGATGACCGCCGCGATCGATGTGTTGTTGCCGCCCCCGCCGCCCATATAGGTGGCTGCCATTTCCGATTCCGGCGAGGGCGCGTTCAGCACCATGCGGCATTCCTTCGGCAGGTTCGCCATCGTCATCAGGT